>JAQXBV010000101.1 GCA_029252195.1 Yoonia sp. | reverse complement strand
CAGCAGGAGACGCGCACCAAGGGTGCACCCAAACGAGACATCCCTCCGGCGCGCCAACACAGTGTAAAAGTATTATATTATAACATTAATGTGGCGATAGACGCGGCCTTCTGATATCCGCGCGCGCATGCGGAGAGACGTGTGCGCCAGACGCTGTTTTTTGACAGTTGGCGCTACGCGCTCGAAACCTGACAATTGCTTTTACGTCATATGCCACTGGTTGTCCTGCAGCGATGGCCACGTTTTGCCCATAATGCGAGGCGCCGACGGGCTTTTAATTGAACACCTGCCAGCGTGTGACGGTTGTGACGCATGTGACGCGTGTTCCCACATGTATTGAGTGTCAGAAAAAACATTACTCGGTTTGCCAAAGTAAGAAAGTATCTCCACGATTCAATAAACTATGTTTTCTGTCACAGTCAGGGAATGTGGAAAAACGCGTCACATGCGTCACACCCGTCACAGCCAATTGAGCACACGCAGGCCAGTCACGTAGCGTGCAATTCTGTCCTTATGGTATCCAAAGCCCAGACGGGTCAGGCGATCTCGCAAGCCCTTTTGGCTCATGGTTTGCTTGATGCCGTTGTTCAACGCCCAGTCCTGATAGGCGGCAAACACATCAGCGGCTTTTGAGCTGGCTTCCGCATCACGCGTGCAGACATCATCGACAAACTGCGCCACCTGATCGGCCTCTAGTCGCCACTCTTGTTTTGCGGCCTCACTGGACGCTGGTAAGGTAAAGCCATCGCGCAGGGCGTTGGCGT
The DNA here is from genome assembly GCA_029252195.1 of Yoonia sp. Lineage (GTDB taxonomy): Bacteria > Pseudomonadota > Alphaproteobacteria > Rhodobacterales > Rhodobacteraceae > Yoonia. The sequence goes on along the minus strand of JAQXBV010000101.1, from coordinate 4,489 downwards.
AGGCTGTCAGGGACAAATTCAAAATACCTGGTATCTCGGCAAGCAACTTGTCCTTTAGTAGCGGATCCTGCTCATCCTTCGCAAAGGTACGGTTGAATTGCAGGATGATGGCCCGCCGGAATAGGGCTTCGGAAAAGTCGCGGGTGTGCGGCATATGATTTGTGCCAAACCAACACGTTGCAAAAGGTCGCATTACAAACGGGTCCTTGAATTTGTGCTCAACTGTAGAAGGTTCGCCCGATGTGATCGCCTTTAGCTCTGCGTCTGCGATTACCTCGCCCTGCTTCAGTTCAGTCACGATGTTTGCCAGCTTTTGGTGCAAGTGCGCACGTTGAAAGCTGCTGTCAAAATTTGATGGCTGAACGCCCGCAACGTTATCAACACCTGCTAGGCCCTCCAAGATCGCTAACAACACGCTTTTGCCGTTTGCCCCCGGACCAATCAGCATCACGAATTTCTCATGGCGTGCATGGCTCATCAGGCTGTAGCCCATTAACTCCAACATACATTTGATCTTGTCCAGCATGTCAGGATCGTCACGAAACACTTGTGCCAGAAATGCGCAGAATTGTGGTGCATTGGCCCGCTGATCATATGCCACCAGAATTTGTGTGGTGCGGTAATGTTCGCGGCAATGCGGTTGCAGTGTCCACTTGCCAGCCTGCAATTCAAGCTCACCGTTTAAGCAGTTCACGGTTTCAGGGTTGCCCCGGTTGAATTCGTGATCCGGCTTAAAGATTTCGTTTTGCAGTACGTCGGTGATCCCCGAAACAAGTCCGGCAGTCACATTGATCATCGCGTCACCATCAATACAATTTTGCACCTCTTGCTTTATCGCTCGATCATCCTGTTGTCGCCAAACGCCGTTCAGTGACCAACGCCACACAAAAGCGTTAGCGCAAATAAGGTTTTGCCTCCCGACGCCATCCAATGTCCGCCGCGCAAGGTCTAGATGATCAGGCACTGGCTCTACATCGCGTTCTTGCGACAGCTGCGCACGCATTGTTCCAAGTGGGACGCCCGTCGCCTCTTTTATTGCACGAAAAACGCCGTCGCGGCGCATTGGGTTTAGCCCAGTGCACTCGAACACAATAGCTTCCATCTCGGCGATCTGCTCCAGCTTCAATGCCCGTGCAGCATCCATCAGTTTGTCAAAGCTGCGGGCATTTGGTGTTTGCTGTGCATCATAAAGCGAGGTGTCGACCTTGGCTTGTGCTTTTGCCGTGGTATGCCGCGACCGGGCTGGCCGGATTTCTGCACTATAGGCGGCAACAGCTTTTTTAATGTCGCCGTCGTGTTCAAAATGCACGAACAGGTCGAAGGCGTCTCCGTATCGATGCCCGTTTGCTGTTTTAGCTCCAATGTCCTGCGCATCGTCGCTGCCGGACAGGCTCACCCAATAGTCGCCATAATCGTGTGTGGCGTAGCTGCCTGATGACTGAAACGGACTGCGCCAATCGCTAGATGATCCCGCTCGCGTGTATCCGTAGCGGTCCAGCAGATCGGTCACAGTGTGGGTGGCGTTAAAAGCGTCTATGGGTGACACATCACCACCCTGTGGCTCATTTGCCATTTGCCATTTGCTGCGCAGCGCGGCGCCCTCTGGCCTCTCGGGCTTCGCGTGCAGCCCTTTCCCGAGCGTCGTCAACCTTGGCTTTGTGCTGCATGATCGGGTGATCCGGTGTAAGGTTCAGCATGGTTTTGCTCCCTTATGAAACGCGTACTGATAAAATTCGCCCTTGTTGGGCAAATAGACCAACTGCGCGGGACGTGATAACGCGCGGTCAGGGATCAAGACGCCATTGCTCGCATTCTCTAGCAAGTCAAAGAAAGCATTCTGTACATCGCTGAATTGATCGCCAGCGATCGGATGCTTCAGGAAGATGATAGCCCGCTACTTGCGGTCAGTCTCTTTGGCGCTGCGGCTGGAGTGGATCACATACGATGCGTTACCCACTACATCGCCAATGACGCTTTGCATGACCTCAAGGCTGAGGTCGTTTGTATCGACATCCAGCGCCAGGCATCGGAAAGAACCATTTTGCCGCTGCGCATCATGGCTGCGTGCATCGTGTTCCATGTAATTAGACGGGATAAACCATTGCGCAGCGTTTTTCTCCACGCTCGGAGGACTTTTGACCATCGCGGTAATCTCTTTACCTGTGATGGTCGCATATGGCTTGCCTGCACTTTTATGCAGGTTGGGCGCGCCATCACTAAGGATCTGGGCATGCGTGTCGCTTTGCCCATATCCAGTGACAAATCCCTGAGAGGGATCCTTTTGTCCGTTATTGGGGACAGCTTCGTTAGAAGTCAGCATTGCTGCGTCCTTTATTAATGCAGCACCACATCACACGTGATAGCTATGAAGCAGGTAGACTTTGCCAAACTTTACCTGCTTCATAGACCGCGTGCCCTAGGGTGCGCGGTTTTCTATGAATGGGGTAGATCAATGACGTAGTCGCGTACGTCGGAGGGCAGCGCGTCGAGCAGCAGCCACTGATTTGACCCTGACAGGCATCCTAGCTTTGCACAGGCTTTGATCAGACTGTCTCTGGTCGTCACGTAGCTGCGACCGCGCCAAACGCCCCGGTGCGAAGGATCAGCCGTCCGATGTTGGATGATCCACTGGATGCCGTCCTTTGCAGACGATGACGCGCCAGCGTAGCGCGAGCCGTACAATCACAGCGTGATAGCTATCATCCTTCTCTCGGTGTGAGTGGACGCCCGCAGAAGTCGCAACTCGGTTATCTTGCCCTGGCTGCGCTTGCCCGCGCACTAGAGTTTTTAATCGCCGGCCACTCATATCAAGTGACCTTGGTTTCGCGACTGTCCAGCCAGTTCTCGATGTCCGAGCGTCGCCAGCCGACGGCACGTACACCCAGCTTCACCGGTGCAGGAAAGTCTCCGCGCTTGATTGCTGCATGCAGGGAAGTGTTCCCAATCCCGATGAGGGCGAGAACGCGCGGCTTGCGCAGAATTTCGTTGGTCATAACCGTGTCCTTTCGGGTTCTGTGGTATACCCGAAAGATGTCACATGCCTCTCAGCCTGTCGTTTTCGTAAAACTCTGCTGTAGTTCTTCGCAAACTTTGCTGTTCCAATCGCCATCGATCTCGAGGATTTTCTTGCCTCTGCTTAGAGACGCATCGGAATTTCCACGTTCAGGAAAAAGCCTTTCGCCTGCGTCAAGGCTCTCTGTTCGTTCTATAACTTGGATAACGCGTATGAGTTCACGATTGGTGATGTGCGCATCAGGCTTATTGGATAGCCCCCGCAGGTGCCAACACATTTGCCACGCAGCAAAAGCTCTTATTGAATCGATTTTCGTAATGTTTTCTTTTTTGGGGCGGTGAGCAGGACGGCGCGCTTGGATCTTCGCTTCGTGTTCCATTCCAATCAAGGCCCATCGCCTCGCTTGCTCCACAGCGCCTAAGCCGAGGCCTAGCGCGTTGCCCAGTGCTTGCTCAGCAAGCTCCCACTCCTCTCCCTGTGCTTCCGCCTCGAACACATCCAGTAGCCCTCTAACTTGTCTTTTTGAGGTCATTCGACTACTCCTAACTTTAGCACGTTTCCAACCGCAGCTTCACCGCGCAGGAAGCCCGCCCAATCCGCCATCATCGCGCGCCGACGGTCCAGCATGTCAGAACGCTGATAGGCCCGCTCCACTTCTGAGCCGATAAAGTGCGCCAAGGCCAATTCTGCCATTTCGCGGGGATAGCCACGCTCCGCCGCCCATTGCCGGAAGGTCGAGCGTAAACCATGCGGCACGGCAGGGCGCTTGTTCTTGGGGTCGAGCCAGCCAGCCCGACCTGCTTTAACTTCCGTTTCCTGCATCCGCCGCATAACGGCTGAAATGCTCATGTCGGATAATGCCCCACCACGCGGGGCGAAGAAGACGAATGGGCTATCATCGAGGCGGGGCAGGGCCTCCAGCAGCGCCACTGCCTCTTTCGTCAATGGGACGCGATGCTCACGCCCGTTCTTCATACGCGTCGCAGGGATCGTCCAAGCCCCACGAGGCTTTGTGTCGGATTTGCCTTGTTGCTCAAAGTCGACCTCATCCCACGTCATGCCCCGCACTTCGCCCGAGCGGGCAGCAGTAAGGGAGAGGAACTCCAAAGCCCGAGCAGCCATGCCGTCGCGCTGAGCCAGATCAGACCACCAGCCCGCGACATCGGTCAACGCTAAGGCGGGCTGATTGTCGGACTTCGCCACCTTCGCGGCCTTGGGAAGAAGTTCCGACAGATTACCCTTCCATCGTGCAGGATTTGGCCCTTCGCGATGCCCGGCCACCGTTGCCCATGACAGCACGTTTTCAATGCGCCCGCGCAGCCGCGAGGCGGTTTCCGTCTTGTCTGACCAGATCGGTTGTACGGCACGCAGCACATCGGAGACGCCGACTGAGCGCACGGGCATATCTCCCAGCACGGGGCGGGCGTATGTGTCGAGCGTCGCGCGCCATTGCTTGCGATGTTTGTCGTTCCTAAA
>JAQXBV010000100.1 GCA_029252195.1 Yoonia sp. | reverse complement strand
GTATGCCACTGCTAGTGAGGCAGTTAATGGCGGACAGACAGGGATTCGAACCCTGGAGACGGTCTCCCGCCTACACACTTTCCAGGCGTGCGCCTTCGACCACTCGGCCACCTGTCCGTTGGGCGGGGTTTAGCGCGGGATAGGTGGGATTGGCAAGACCCTAAGCAGATGTTTTCGCATCGAGTTGTCACTTAGGCAAAGAGCCTGCAAAGTCGGGTGGAATGAACGTGAAAGATCGACCAACATGAGCAAATCAGAACGCAACTTGCAGAGCACCGAACCCAAGGCAGATCTGCACCGTATACAAACGGGTGCATTGGTTATTATTGCTTTTGCCGTTGTGCTTTTCTTACTCGTGCAAGCCCGTTTCATGCTGATTTCATTGGCAACTGCGATCATTTTGTTCAGCTTAACATCTGATGTCATCACCTTTATCGGGCGCCTCAGGATCGGTCCGATCAGAATTCCCAACCTTGTGGCAAGCCGCGTCGCGGTGCTATTGATTGCGGCGTCTCTGCTGACTTTGACCTCGGTATTATTGGCGCAGGTGAACACCGTACTCGTCACGACACTCTCCTATGCAGAGCGCGCACCCGAAGCGGTGGCCTCGCTGTTTAGTCTGATGGGGCCAAAAACCGAAGCGGCGATTCTCAATTCGATGCAATCTGTTGACCTAACAAGCTCGCTGCGACGCGTCGCGGGTCAGGCCGGCAGCCTGACGCAAGGCACTGTCCTTGTGATCCTCTTTGTGGGCTTTCTGTTTGGCGAGCGGATCTGGTTTGCCACCAAGCTCAGTAACTTTGTCGGGGATCCCGAAAGGGCCGCGCGCATTGGGCGGATCATTACGTCGATTATCCACCGCGTGAATTACTACTTGCTCGTGAAGGCCGTCATATCAGCCGTCACAGGCGGCATGGTGTTCTTGCTTGCGGCCTTTTTCAAACTGGAACTTGCTGTGTCATTGGGGATTCTGACCTTCGTGCTGAACTTCATCCCGAACGTGGGCTCAATTGTGGCGACAGGTTTTGTCGCGCTGGTTGCCCATGTCCAAATGGGCGACCCGGCGACGACGATCGTGATCTTTGTCATTACGGGGGCGATCCAATTTCTCAACGGGAACGTGATCGACCCGCTGTTAATGGGGCGGGCATTGCGGCTTTCGGCGTTCGGGATCATCTTGTCCTTGGCGTTTTGGGGCGCCGTTTGGGGTATTCCCGGCATGTTCCTGTCGGTGCCGATTATGGTGATGCTCATGGTCGTGTGCAGCCACGTCCCTGCCCTCAGGCCGATTGCGATTCTGCTTTCACGCGAGGGGCTTCCGGAAAGCGAGCGAATGCTCGACCGCAGTTCGCAGCGCGAGCTTTTCAGCGACCGCGACTAGCCGCCACAAACAGGCCCGCCAAAACAAATTCTCCTGCGGCTGCGAGCAAGATAATCGCGGATGCATGCCCCCCCAAATACGCAGCGATCCCCGTGACTCCGATGCCCGCAAATGTGACGACGAGACCGTAGCAAAGCGCCTCTCGCAGAGGGCTCGATTCCGCATTGCGCCCCAGCCATAGCATCACAGCCAAGCCTGCAAACATCGGGCTTGCGCGGCGCACCATGAAAAGCGCACCCGCATCCGCCGAGACGCCGTAGGTGCCGACATAAATGGCCGGTGAAATCAGTAAAAGAAGAAACAGAACAAGGCAAACCGCCGACGTAATAACGGCTGCAAGCCGAAAACTCACAGGTCGGCCAAATGTAAATAGACGCGGCGGTTTTGTTTGCCCTTCTTTTCAATCTTACCAATGCGGACAGGGCCAATCTCCATGGTATTGGCGACATGTGTGCCGCCGCAAGGCTGCAAATCGGCCGTGTTTTCACCCACACCAATGCGCACAAGACGGATTTGACCAGACCCGCGTGGGGGTTGAACCGACATCGTCTTCACAAGCGCGGGGTTGGCGTCCAGATCGGCATCTGTGATCCACTCGTCGCTGACTGCAAAATTGCAGGCGATCAGTTTGTTCAGCGTCTCTTCGAGCGCCTCTTTGTCCTCGGGGGCTTCGGGCATATCAAAATCAATCCGCCCTTTATCGGCAGCAATCGCACCACCCGAGACAGGCAAAGGGATCACCACGGACAACAAATGCAGCGCCGTATGCACCCGCATCAGACGGTGTCTGCGGTCCCATGTGATGGTCTGCGTCACCTCTTGGCCCACCGCAGGCAGCGCCACAGGCTCCGCAGGCACCAGCACAACTGTGTCGTCTTCGCCCTTGATAGCGGTGGCGATTTCCATTCCGCCGCCACCACCCCATGACAGCGCCCCACTGTCGCCGGGTTGGCCGCCGGACGTGGGGTAAAAGATCGTCTGATCGAGCACGATCCCGCCTTCTGTCGTGATCGCCGTCACACGGCCCTTGGCCGCGCGCAAATAGGCATCTTCGCGAAACAGCAATTTTGTCATGAACGCTCTCCTTTGGGATGCAGGACCTCAGGGTTACGCAGCCAAACATCGCGCTGCGCGAAGGGGATCTCTATGCCTTCTTGGGCGAAACGACGGATGATCTCTTGGAACATCTCCGTTTTCGCCACGTTGATAAAATTCACATCGCGGATAATGGCGCGGATTTCAAAGTCGATGCTGTCGGCCCCAAACCCCGTCAGCAAAACCGACGGCGGCGGATTCATCACGACGATCGGATTGGACTCGGCAATCTCTTGCAAAATTGCCGCCACGCGGACGGTATCGGAGCCATAAGCCACGCCCACCGGCACAGTCGCGCGCCCGACCAAATTACCGCGCGTCCAGTTCGCAACCTGTCCGCTGACCAGATCCGCGTTCGGGATGATCACATCAATCCGGTCGAAGGTCTCGATACGGGTGGAGCGCACGGAGATATCGCGCACATAGCCCATCTGGCCGCCGACCTCGATCATGTCGCCCTCACCGACAGGCCGCTCGATCAGCAAAATAATCCCTGACACGAAGTTCGAGACGATGTTTTGCAGACCAAAACCAATACCGACCGACAAGGCCCCTGCGACAATTGCAAGCGAGGACAGATCAATCCCCGCGACACTGAAGGCGATGAGCGCGGACAGGAAGACCCCGATATAGCTCACCCCCGCCTCAATCGCATTCTGCCCGCCCAGATCAAGCTGCGTGCGCGGCAAGACAGAGGTCTTCAGGCTCGTCCTTATCACCCCCGTCAGCAAATACCCCACGGCAAAGACTGACACAAACGTCAGAAAGCTCGTGGGTGAAATCCGCGTTTCCCCAACGCTGAAGCCCGCAAGGAAACGGGTCCAGACCTCAAGCAGATCGGCGACCGTGGCCCCCCATATCAGCGCAAAAATCGGCAGGGTCAAACAGACGACAACACCGTTCACCACCACCGGCAACAGGCCCGTGCCATCGGTCATCTTTGGCGCGTCATCGCCGTCTTGCGGATCAGTCGCGCGGCTCATTACATCAAAGCTCAGCAGTTGCAGCACTACAATCGTCGCGACAATCGCCAGCGAAACCACCGCAGGCACGGTGATCGCCTGAGCCGCGGCCCCAAAGCCCAGCAAAGAGGCCAGCGGGCCGATCACGGCGAAAATCTGGGCGCTATGGCCGATGAATTTGCGGATGCGGTTGCGCTTGAAGAACGCCCCGCTCAGCGGCGCCGCATTATGCACGATATCGCGCCCGAGCTGCCACAAGAACCAGCCCACCCCGAGTTGAAACGGCAAGTTGACCACATCAGAGGTCACCGCTGTTGCCCGCGTTGTTGACAAAAACGCATCGACCAGCACGCTGATCGCCAAGGTCCATCCCAGCAAAACGCCAAATCTGCGCCCTGTGACACGGGTCGGAAAATCATATCCCAAGATCCCGTCATCCGCCGCATTGCGCGGGAAATACTGGTCCGCCAGCCATTTGGTGTAGAACACAAGTGACCCCGCCGTTGGCAGAACCGCAACCAAAGCCATGCCTGTCAGCCCAAAAAACCCTGACCGTCTGAGGATTTCCGACAAAAGAGCAAGCCCTGTGACCGGCAAAACGACCCGCGCCACCGAAATCAGGAATTTGTAGATGACCTTTCTGCGCCGCGTCGCCCCAAGCTCGCGCTTCCCCAGCGCGCCCAGTATCGAGCGGGTCCGGAAGACGAAAAACGTCGCCGCCACTATGGCACCGATCACAACCGCCAGACGCGACCAAAGCCTGCCGTCATCAGTAAACACCTTGGTGTTCGCCAGCACCTCTTGCACCGCGCTGCCGATGCCAAGCGTCAGGGTCGCGAGCGCCTCTGTCCAGTAAACAGGATTGGCAGGCGACACGCCGCGCGTCAGCAAACGCTTGGTTTCTTGACTGCGCGATTGGGAATCAATCTCGCCTATCAAGCCGTCAGCCCGCACATAGGCTTCTTGAGCCAAAAGGGCGGGACGCGCCAAACGGGTCTGTGTCGCGGTCAAGACGTCAAGACGTGCCGCAATCGTGAGGTCGGTGACCTCGGCCTCTTGCGCGGGCGTCAAACTCGCGATCTGGCGGCTGACTGTGGCCAATCGCGCGGCGTTCACGCTTTGGGCGGCGAAGAACTGTTCGCGCCAAGGCACCAGCTCGGCACGCAACCTGTTGAGCGCAAACCGAGAGGCGGTGCCTGGCTCGACAATGTTTTCCGCTCTTATGGCAAACCCTTCCCACGCGGCCAGATCAATGCCTGGAATTCCAAACGTTTCAGGGACAAAATCTGTTTGCGGGGCCTCATCGACCACCGCTGTCTGGGGCAGCGTTTGCGCCACTGCGACCTGCCCGCCACAAAGCGCGAGCCATAAGATCAGCGTAAGGCCGCGCAGACTCATACGTCTTCGAAAACGGTTGGGGTCGTGGAGGCGCGCTCTTCAAGCCAAGCCGGATACGGCAGCCCTTTTTCACGCAGGAATGCAGGGTTGAAAAGCTTGCCCTGATACCGCGTGCCATAGTCGCACAGGATGGTCACAATCGTATGGCCCGGCCCCATTTCGCGCGCCATGCGGATGGCGCCCGCAATATTGATCCCTGTCGATCCGCCCATGCAAAGGCCCTCATTGGCCAGCAGATCGAAAACGATCGGCAGGGCCTCGCTGTCAGGGATGTTATAACTGAAATCGGGAGTGAAACCCTCAAGGTTCTTGGTGATCCGCACCTGACCGATGCCCTCGGCGATCGAGCCGCCCGACATGGCGATCTCGCCCGTTGTGTAAAAACTGTGCAGCCCCGCGCCGTCCGGATCGGCCAAACCGATCTTGACGCCCTTTGGTTGTAGCGCCATGCCGACGCCCGCCATCGTCCCGCCAGAGCCAACGGCACAAATAAACCCGTCAACTTTGCCGTCGGTTTGCGCCCATATCTCGGGACCAGTGCCCTCGATATGCGCCTGACGGTTGGCCACATTGTCAAACTGATTGGCCCAGATGACCCCCTCATTTGTCTCGCGTGCCAAAGTTTCGGCCAGACGGCCAGAATAGCGCACAAAGTTGTTGGGATTACGGTAAGGCGCCGCAGGCACCTCGATCAATTCGGCCCCTGCAATGCGCAGCATATCTTTCTTTTCTTGGGATTGGGTATCGGGGATCACGATAATGGTCTTGAACCCCATCGAAGCCCCTACCAGAGCGAGGCCAATACCAGTATTGCCTGCTGTCCCTTCAACGATCGTCCCACCAGGCTTGAGTTCGCCCCGCGCAATCGCATCCTTGATGATAAACAAAGCCGCGCGGTCCTTGACCGACTGGCCCGGATTCATGAATTCTGCCTTGCCCAAGATCGTGCAACCCGTCGCCTCGGAAGCTGCACGCAACTTGATCAAAGGCGTGTTGCCAACGACGGCGGCCAAATCGGATTTAATATGCATTCTCTGCCCTCACTTCGTTCGGTTTATATCTAAGCGGTCAAAGCGCCGCACGCAATGTGTCGCGCTCAGAGGCAAGCCAATAGAGCATCATCACCAATGGGCCCGCGTTGATTTCGCCAGAACGCACCAAGGCAAGCGCCTGCGTAAAATCGACAAGGTGCAGACGCAGATCTTCGGCCTCGGTCTCTAACCCGCCAAAGCTTGCGTGGACATCAGGCAACTCGCACAGCCCCAGATAGGCGTGGAAATAATCGGTCGATGAGCCAGGACTGGGATAGAAGGACGAGATATGGCGCAGCTCCATCTGCGTAATGCCTGCTTCCTCAATGCTTTCGCGCAAGGCGGCTTCGCGCGGGGTTTCGCGCGCATCCACCATGCCCGCAATCGGTTCTAACATCCAAGGCTGCGGGTCTTGGCGGATCACCGCCCCCATACGGATCTGTTCCACCAACAAGACACGGTCGCGCGCAGGGTCATAGGGCAGGACCAAAGAGGCATCGATCCCGACAAAAACCTCACGCGGCAACACGTCACTTTGGGTCGCGTCAAACTGGCGATACTTGACATGGACCGACAGCATACCAAAGAAATAGCCCTGAGGTGGCTGCTGCGCGACAATGGTCACGTCGTCATTTTGCGCATCATGGCGTAAGGTAACTGGGCTCGCTTGGCTTTGCGCACGGTATTTGGCCCATGCCCGTTTTTCAAACATATGCCACCGCGCGCGAATTTGAGCGTGAGACATCGGCGGTTGATGCGCAAAAAGCTCTGTCGCCGCCAAAACGGCGGGTGTTTCATGGGTCTCGGTCCAAGCCTCCAGCGACCATTCTCCCTGCCCGACGGCAATATCGTCGGGCGGCAGAAACATCTTGACCGCTTTGGTACCCGCCTGAGTGCGAACCCGGACATCAATCAGACGATAGCCAAACGCGCCTTCATAGGCATCCAAACGGGCCAATTGCGCATTCGTGATCCCCGATAAAACGGCACCCTGCGTCACCGCACCCGCGGTTGCACGGATCAAAGGGACGACATCACCAGCCACGGGATAGACTGCGTAACCGTCGAGATGAGCCGGCATCGGGTTCAATGGAACGCCACCCGCAACTGCCCCGCGCAAGGCAGACGACTGCAACGTGCCGTAAATGAAAATATCCATCAGCGCGGAAACTTTTTGCCCATTATACCCGCAAGCATCCCGCCGACAAACCCGCCGACCAGAATAATCATGCCCATTTCAGAACTGCCAAACCGCATCCCGTTTTCATACATGATGGTGAACACATCCACGACCGCGTCCATCGGGCCATCGTAACGACGGCGCATCGCTTGATCGATCATAAAGACAAACGACATGATGAGCAGGATCCAGAACACTTGGGCAATCACGGCCGTATAGCCGGTGCCAATGCCTGACGCGATGCTATGGGCATTCTTCCCACATAGAACCCATCCAGCCCAAAGGCCTGACCCAATGCATAACGGCAGCAAGAACCGGGGCACGGTGTCTTCTCCGTAGATCGGGACCATGGTCGCGAAGATGATATATCCGATAATCGCAAAGGCGATTGCTGCTGTCAGGCGTGCGGCGGTTGGCATGGGTCTGCTTCCTCTTTGTGGTGCAGACCCCCTCGCGCGTCTACCGCGCGCGCGTCAATGTGATCTGCGTTACGTCGCAGTTTCCGCTATGAAACGTCGCAGCACAAGAGGTGAGGTAAAAGTTCCACATCCGCCGGAACCGATCATCAAACCCCAATTCGGCCACCGCATCCCACTTGCCGTTAAAATCGTCGTACCAGAGCCGTAGCGTTTCGGAGTAACTTTCGCCAAATTCGATCGACCGCACCGTGGACAGCCCCGCCGTTTCGGCGGTTTGGCGTAAGATCACAGGGCTTGGCAACATGCCTCCCGGAAAGATGTATTTCTGGATGAAATCCACGCCGCGCTTGTAAACAGCCCAGCGGCGATGTGCGACTGTAATAATCTGCAAAGTCGCATGTTTGTTTGGTTTCAGACACTTACGCAGGGTTTCGAAGTAAATCGGCCAGTATTCCTCGCCCACGGCCTCGAACATCTCGATACTGGCGATCCCGTCGTATTGGCCGGTCTCGTCGCGGTAGTCCTGCAACTTGATCGTGACCATATCGGACAGACCAAGGCGAGCCATGCGCGCCACCGCATAGTCGTGCTGCTCTTTGCTGATGGTCAGGCCAGTGACGCGCAGGCCGCGCTCTTTTGCGGCATATTCGGCGAACCCACCCCAGCCGCAGCCGATCTCAAGCACATGATCGCCAGCATTGACGCCCATCTGATCGACCATCGACTTGTATTTCAAGGTCTGCGCAGTCGCCAAATCCTCTTGGCCCGTCTCGAATTTCGCCGATGAATAGGTCATCGTCTTGTCAAGCCAAAGCCCATAGAAATCATTGCCCAAGTCATAGTGGTAGGAAATGTTTTTACGGGCCTGTTTTTTGGAATTACCCTGCAACCAAAACCGCAAACGCTCATAGGCGCGTACGAGAAACTGTCCGGGAAAGCCGTCGTACATCTCTTCGGCGTCATCGTGGATCAAATCCATAAAGGCCATCAAGTCAGGGGTCGACCACCAGCCATCCATATAGGCCTCGCAAAAACCCAAATCGCCTTCACGGATGGTGCGGGCAAAAATATCAGGATTATGCACCTGCAAAGTTGCCATATGCCCCGCTTGTTGGCCTTCTGCACGAAACACGCGACCATCGGGCAGTTCGATATCCAGTCGCCCGCGTTTCAAAGTCTGGATCACGTCAAAAACAGCCGCAAAATAGCGCGGCAAATTCTCTTGGCCTTTGGTTGTTGTCAGGATCATGCCCACTCCACTCAACTCTTAATTGTGCAGCCCTATCAGCCGCTTACGCGCACCTAATGCAACCCGCAAAAAAGTCACGTCATGACGTTAGGAAAGTTTTTTCATTTCGTCAAAACCCGCGATCCGCATAGGCCTCCAGCGCCCGCTTGCGTCCCAGATCAACTGGTATGACAGGGACGGGATAGACGTCTTTTGGAGACAGGCCCCAGCTTTTGGGGATCGCATCAAAATATGACAACGCCGTAGTCGTCGGCTGCCGCTTTCCTTCGGCAATCCAACGGTCGGCGTAGAGATGGGCTTTGTCAAACTTTTCCAACTGGCTTTCCGGATTGAACACGCGGAAATAGGGCGTCGCATCAGGGCCAGAGCCCGCCGACCACTGCCAGCCCATCGCATTGCTTGCAGGGTCCCAATCCGTCAGGCAATCCGCAAACCACGCTTGGCCGACCTTCCAATGGGTGAGTAAATGTTTGGTCAGATAAGACGCCACGATCATCCGCCCACGATTATGCATCGTCCCAGTCACATACATCTCGCGCATCGCGGCATCAACAAACGGGATGCCTGTGCGCCCTTGCTTCCACGCTAAAACCTCAGGGGTGTCGGCCTCATTCCACTTGAAATGATCCCAATCAGGCTTCCAGTTTCGGTCAATGATATGGGGCGTATGATGGACCAAGTGATAGGCAAATTCGCGCCAGACCAGCTCCTTTAGAAACACCTCTGCTTGGCCCGCGCCGTCCTGCAAGGCCTGCCAGCCTGCGTGCCAACACTGCAAAGGGGAGATTTCACCGTAGGTGAGGTTTTCAGACAAGCGTGAGGTGCCATCCACGGCGGGCAAATCGCGGGCGTCTTGGTATTTGTGCACGCGCTCGGCAATAAACTGGTCAAGACGGGCGCGCGCCAACGCTTGCCCCACTGCGCAATAAGGGCGCATCACCAGCGCGCCACGCCGCATCGCGGCCCCCATCTGCCAATCGTCGAGCGCATCGGACGCCGGCCAGACTTCGGGCGCGCGCACGGCTTTCGGCGCAGGCAGGCAGGCCGCCAGCGCACGGCTGCGGACAGCTTTCCACATTGGCGTGAACACCCGGTAAAAGCCCCCCGTTTGCGTGGCGACCGTCCAAGGCTCAAAGAGCACATGTCCTGCAAACGAGCGGATATCCAAACCATCGGCCTTCAAGCCCGCCTTGACGGCTGTGTCGCGCTCTTTGGCCTGCGGATCATAGAGCCGAGACCAATAGACCGCCCCTGCCCCTGTCTCGGCCACCAAACACCGCAAAACATCAAGCGCCGGACCGCGGCGTAAGATAAGCCGCAAGCCCAAGGCGGCCAAATCATCTGCCAAGGCCGCCAGTGACAAGCCCAGACGGTATTTGGGAGCTGCACCAATCGCCTCTGTCTGCGGATCAAGCACAAAGACAGGGACAACAGGTCGCCCCGTGTCTACTGCAGCCGTCAGGGCCGCGTGATCCACCGTGCGCAAATCGCGCCTGAACCACAAAATTACTGGCGCTGTCTCTGCCACGGCCTGCCCTCGCTTTATCTCAAATACTCACTCTTTCAGAGCGAGGCGAGCCTGCACTCACACCACCTGATCTAGCGCGGAAATCAACTTATCAACCTCGGCCGTCTCGGTGTAATGGGTAAAACTCACGCGCAAGACGCCTTTGTCGAGATCAACACCCATGGCACCCAGCGGACGTTGCGCGTAAAAATCACCGCCGCCTGCCATGATCCCCAACGGAGCAAGTTGCGCGGCGGCGCTTTCGGCATCCATCTGCAACGCCATCGCTACCGTTGGCGCGCGCTGTGCGGCGTCACTGGGGCCAATCAGTCGGACCGAATTCTTGGCGCTGACATAATCCAACAGGGGTTGCAGCAAAGCGACCTCGTGGGCGCGCATCACATCATGGGCCAGACGGGCCGCAGCTGCGCCAACACCACCCCCATGATGGGCCGAAAACGCCTCCATGTAATCGGCCATCCCCGCCGACGCGGCAATCTGCGCGTGGTCAGGTCCCGCAGGTGTAAATCGTTTATAAAGGCTGTCGCCGTTAAAGTGATGCCCCTGATTTGGCAGATCAAACCCGAACTCTTCGCGGATCACCATGATCCCCTGATGCGGGCCGAAGGTTTTGTAAGCGCTGAACAGATAGATATCGCAGCCCATCGCGCCGACATCCGGAAACCCGTGCGGTGCGTAACTGACGCCATCAACGCAAACGCGGGCTCCTGCCGCCTGCGCGCGGGCGGTAATATCGACCACATCATTGATCGCGCCGACGACGTTTGAACAATGCGGAAAACAGACCAGACGGACGTTCTCATCCAGTAAATCTTCCAAATCTTCAGGGTTCAAAAGCCCCGTCACAGGATCAATCTGCCATTCGCGAACCTCGATCCCCTCCTCGGCCAGACGGCGCCAAGGGCCGGAGTTCGCCTCGTGATCTTGATTGGTGACAACAATCGCTTCACCCGGTTTGAGCCATTTGCGGACAGCTTGTGCCAAGACATATGTGTTCTGCGTGGTGGAAGGCCCGAACGACAATTCATGGGGCGCGACACCCAGCATTTCGGCCAAACGCCTGCGGGCCTCGTCCATTTCCTCGCCCGCGAGCCGCGACGCCTCACAAGGCGCATAGGGCTGTACCTTGCGCTCTGTGTAATAGCGGTGCAATCGATCAATAACCTGACCGCAGGTATAAGAACCGCCCGCATTTTCAAAGAATGCCTGCCCCTGCAAGGAGGGCTGCGCGAAGGCGGGAAACTGGGACCGTACCCATGCAATATCAATATCCATAACGCCCAATGAAACGAAAATGGCCCCGATGCGCAAGCACCGGAGCCACTCATCCACCAAATTATGTGGGCTTATTTTTGCTTGGCACGAATGCCGTCACGCCAAAGCGCCTTGATCAGCGAAATACCCATCAGGGCCATCACGCCAGAGAACGGCAAAGCGCCGATAATCATGGCCGTATTGATCGCACCCAGTCCACCTGCAAGCAACAGACCGGAAATCACCATCGTCAGGATGACCCCCCAGACGATGATGTGCATCCGCCCCTTAGGGCTCTCGTCACCTGCCGCAACGATCGTATTGATGATCAGAATAGCCGAGTCTGCCGAGGTCACAAGGTAGGTCAACAACAGCACAACGATGATCATCGACATGATCGTGGCCATGGCTGGCGACATCATGAAGTTGATCATGGCAAAAAGCTGGCTCGACAGACCCGCCCCCGTGATCGCATCGCCTGCGCCCCCGTTCAGCGTCAAATCAATCGCTGTGCCGCCCACAAATGCGAACCAGATGAAACACATCACCGAAGGCACAATCATCGCGCCCAAAACATACTCGCGGATCGTGCGACCCTTTGAAATACGCGCAAGGAACAGGCCCACGAATGGCGCAAACGCAATCCACCAAGCCCAATAGAAAATGGTCCAGCCACCCTGCCACCCGGCAAGTTGTGTTGCGATACTGTCGGCCGCACCGTCAGGGCTGAACACCGTCAGCGACATCATCGGCAGGTTCACAAGGTAGTCCCAAATGCCCACGAAAAGCCCCCTGAGCGCAAAAAGTGTTGAGCCAAAGATCAAGAAGAACGCCAGGATAAAGAACGAGAGGCCCATGTTGATGTTAGACAACCACTTGATGCCTTTGCCCACGCCCGACAAAGCCGACATCGTCGACAAGACCATCACGATCACCAGACAGAAGATCATCGCAAAAGATGTAGGTGTGCCTTCTGCATCCATCAACCAATCCATGCCTGTGATGTTGTAAAGGCCAGCCGCAAACTGCGACACACCGTAACCCAAGGTCACTGACACACCCAAAATCGTCGCGATCACCGAAATAATGTCGATAACATGGCCCAATGTGCCTTCAAGAGCGCGCCCGAAAAGCGGTGTCAAACCGGAGCGGATCGTCAAAGGCAAGCCGCGGCTATAGCTAAAGAACGCAAGCGCCAGACCGACAATCGCGTAGCAGGCCCATGCCGAGAAGCCCCAGTGCAGGAACGACCACTTCATCGCGGCCTGCACGTTATCAGCCGATGCCCCCGTCGTCGCGCCGACGATCACATCAGGGTTCGTGCCAAAGTGATAGATTGGTTCACCGGTCGCATAGGTCAACATACCAATGCCGATACCCGCCCCAAACATCATCGAGAACCAAGAGAAGCTCGAAAATTCGGGCTTGCTTTCGGCGCCGCCCAAACGAATGCGCCCCGTCGACGGGATCAGTGCCAGCGACAAGCACACGACGATATAAAACGTCATGACATACATGTACCAAGCCCCAGTATTGGCGTCGATCGTGCCGCGCAATGCATTGAGAGTATTGCCCGCAGCCTCGGGAAAACTCATCGCCCACAGGATCAATGCCCCGATTGCGATCTTCGACCCAAGACCTACGAATTTTGAAAACCCGTCGTAGAATCCACTCGTTTGAGTGCGGATATCCAGATCGGTGAGTGGTGGTTTAATCGCCATTTTCGTCCCCGTTAATGTTTTTTGTAACGCGATGATAAGTCACAACACTTCGTGACCGAGCCGGTAATCGCCTATTTCATCACCCTAAAACGACATAAACTGCATAATTTTTCCGCCAAAAAGAAACGGGCGCAGACCTTTGTCCACGCCCGTCCCAAAACATGTATTTTAGTCGTTACGCGTTGACGTCCACGACCACGCGACCCTGAACCTGACCCTTCAGGATATCGGCCCCGAGCTTTGGCAAATCAGACAAGGTCGCAGGCACAATCATCGCCTCCAACTTATCCATCGGCAGGTCTTTTGCGATCCGTTCCCAAGCGCGCAGGCGGTTGGCATAGGGTTGCATCACGCTGTCGATCCCCAGCAGGTTCACGCCGCGCAGCAAAAACGGAATAACCGTTGCAGGCAGGCCCGCGCCGCCGGCCAGACCAACAGCAGACACGCTTGCACCATACTTCATTTGCCCAAGGATACGGGCCAGCATTTCGCCGCCCACTGCATCGACGCAGCCGCCCCATGTTTCCGCCTCAAGCGGACGCTTTGTGGTCTCGTTGAGCTCTTCGCGCGCCACAATCTGCGTTGCCCCAAGAGAGGTCAGATAATCCGCAGTTTCAGGACGCCCCGTGACCGCCGCTACCTGATGACCCAGATGCGCCAAGATCGCCGTCGCCACCGATCCAACGCCACCCGCAGCCCCCGTCACCAGCACAGGACCGTCCTTGATCCCATGATCCTCGAGCGCCATGACCGCCAGCATCGCCGTAAACCCAGCCGTGCCAACCGCCATCGCCTGACGCGTATCCAGACCGCTGGGCAGCGGCACCAGCCAATCAGCTTTCACGCGGGCCTTCTGGGAATAGCCGCCCCAATAGGCCTCGCCCACGCGCCAGCCTGTCAAAACAACCTTGTCACCGACATTGTAACGGGGATCATCCGACGCCTCGACTGTGCCCGCAAAATCGATGCCCGGCACATGGGAATAGTTGCGTACCAAACCGCCACCTGGACCAATGCACAGACCATCTTTGTAGTTCACCGTCGAATACTCAACGGCAACCGTCACATCACCCGCAGGCAGCGCATCCAGCGCCACCTGCTGAACAGACGCAGATGTCTTGCCCTCTTCATTTTTCTCAACAACCAAAGCATTAAACATCATTTCGTCCTTTATTTTCCATGTCTCTTCAAACTCCCGCCGGAGGCTCCGACGGGGTTAATCTTGCTAAATCCAGAAGTTTTCGTGCACCGTTGCCGCGCGCGCACCATCTGGTGTCACAACCTGTAATTCCGTGCCTTCGTCCCAATGGGTCATCCGCACCATACCAATCGCAACACCTGTGTCATAGTCGGGCGAATTGGCAGCCGAGGTCACCTGCCCCACGCGCTTGTCGCCCGCCATCAACGGCCAAGCCCGATCGCAAGGCGGCACGCCCCCGTGAACCTCGATCGCACGGATCTGCTGGGTCGGGCCTTCCTTGGCCACCCGCAGCAAGGCATCGCGCCCGACACAGCCAATCGCCGTCTGGGTCGAACAAAACTTGCCCAAGCCCGCTTCATGAGGAGTATTATTGCTGGTCATATCGTTGCCATAAGACAGCAATCCACCCTCAATCCGCTCGATCAAGTTCGGACAACCGGCATGAACATCCATGCTTTTGCCCGCTTCCATCAACGCGTTCCAAAGCGGCATGCCGTGCTCGGTGCCATCGACATAAATCTCGAAACCGCCCTGTTTGGAATACCCCGAACGCGCAATCGCCATGCTCACCCCTTGGAAATCAAACCAGCCGTAGCGGAAGAATTTCACATTGCGCACCGCATCGCCAAACACAGCCGCCATCAGGTCGTCGGCTTTTGGGCCTTGCACGGCCAGCGGTGAAATATCAGGCTCCCCGACCAGAACATCCAAACGATAGCCGTAAGCCAACCCCTTGACCCACATGAGCAAATCACTGTCAGCAATCGAAATCCACCAGCGGTCCTCTGCAAGTTTGACCGCCACCGGATCGTTGAGCATCCCGCCCGTCTCATCCACGATCGGCACATAAAAACACTGGCCCATCTGCATTTTCGACAGGTCACGCGGCGTCAGCATCTGCATCAGGCGCGCCGCATCAGGACCGCGCAGTTCGATCTGGCGTTCGCAGGCCACATCCCAAACCTGCACCGCTGATTTCAGGTGATGGTAGTCCTCAAGCACCGAGCGAAACACCGTCGGCAGCAACATGCGATTATAGACCGTATAGCTTTTCACGCCTGCGGCTTCAACACCGTCGGAGAAAGGGGTGCGGCGCAGACGCCGCGAAGGAGAAATGAGAGCCATGTGTTAAGCCTCTGGCATAAATGGTAAATCTGTATCCTGAGGAGTGATCCCCAAGCTGGTGAGCATCGCATGAATCTGCCCGCGATGATGGGTCTGGTGGTTAAACATCTGCATGACACAAAGCCCCTTGGGTTTGGTGAAATCCCGTCCCAAACTGGCCGACTGCCACGATAGATCGCCCACCAAATCAAGCGCGTGGACCTTTCCGGCCCACCGCGTGATCCGGCCATCAATCCGGAACCTCTCTGTTGCCCAAACTGCGGGCGTCGGCACGAGATTGATGCTTTGCGGGATCGTCACATCATAGCCACTGCCGCCGTCAAACCGGCTGATCCAAAGCGCGTCCCCCCATAACAAATGGTTCAACGTGCCCCAAATCGAGCCGAAAAACGCGCCCCGATCGGCGCGCAGGTCATCTTCATCCATCGCTTGAATAATGGACATCAACCCTTTGTTTTGCCGCGCATTATACGCGGCCATCGTGCGGCAGTATTCGGGGGTGATCATGTGCCTTTCGGGCCTGCCCAATCAATCTGGCAAATCTCGGCGCTGCGCCCGTCAAAGTCCCAAACGCGCCCGTGAGCCCGCACGCGGCCTTTGGTGGCCGTCGCAACCGTAATATCCGGACCCATCCAGTATTCGGTATTGGTCACGACGATATCCTCGCCGCCCTTGCCCTCAACAGGGATAACCGCGCCCTGAATGACCTTGCCGACCATCAAACGACGCTCGTTGCCAACGGTCTCGAACACGACGGGCGCACGCTCTGCGCCCAGGAATTCGCCAACCAGCATCGAGAACAGGCCGGTGTTGCCACGCGCCTTGCCGCTGAAAATGTTCAGCAATGCGTCATATTGCGCATCCGTCGCACGCTCGTCGATATAGGCCGCAACCTTCCAGTTGCCGCGCCCCATGTTGCCCGGAATTTCCAGCATAAGGCCGACGTTCAGACCCGACAGGTCTTCATCGCCGTAAGAGCCGGCATCAATGCGGACGCCCGACCATGCCTGACAGTGGCCCTCTGTGGGTGGGTGTTTGCCAAGGCTGACAACGCAGGGGCAAAAGACCGTGCAGTTGCAGTTCAGGATCAATTCGCCCTTGATTGTCCAAGGGATCGTTCCGATTGCGCCGTCGAGAGCCATGTTGCTCCTCCTCTTTGAAAGTTTACAGTGCAGTTACAAGTTGAAAGACCCCAGCCGCGAGCAACACAAAACCCAATGGCTTCGTGACGTAGCGGCCCAGATCAGGCAGTTTTTCGAAAATCATGATGACCGTCGCCAGCCCCATAAACGCGATACTCATCACGCCGCCCACAAATGCCAAAAGCATCAAGGCCCAGCAGCAGCCCAAGCAGACCAGTCCAAGCCGCACGCCATTGCGCAGCGGGCCTTCTGCCCAATACTGCATGAAGAACGTCATCGGCATCCGGCACTTGGACAAGCAGGCTTCTTTGATCGCAGAGAACTGATAGGCACCTGCCGCCATGAGCAACCCCGCCGACAAAAGCGCAGAGCGGCTGTCGCCATAGGCCGACAACATATTTAAGCGGAACAGACCCATTTGCAGAGCAGCCGCGATGACCGAAAAGCCGATCCAGACCATCAGATACCCTGACACCAACCGCCCGAAGCTGGCGTGTGGTGCTGTGTGGCTCAGGTCATCGTAGGTCGCGAAGGCAGGCAAGGAGGTGGGCGCCATCATCGCGCCCGACATCAAGGTCCACATCAAAACCATGCGCAGAAAACCCGCCCCATCTGGGGTAATTGTGCAAAGGGAATTGAGAAAATCCGCGCCGAATATCTTTGCCCCATCACGCAGATCCGGAGGCACAGACATGGCGAAAAGAACGCCCCACGACAGCAGGATCACTGCAAACAAGACGAGCCAATGCACGGCTGTCATCGCTCTGATCCGCGCCGCCACCATAAGTGTCCTCCCCGACTCAAACGTCTTTTCGCTTGTAATATAATTGTCATACATTTAATTGTCTGACAAATGAAAATTGATCCTGATAGTTCATCCGACCTTTCTGCCCAGATCGCCAAGGCGATCCGTGATGCTATTATGTCGGGTAAATTGATGGTTGACGAGCGTCTGCCATCAGAGGCGGAACTGGCCGAGCAATTCAACGTCTCCCGCCCCACTGTCCGCGAGGCACTCAAGCGTTTGGGCGCGCAATCCCTGATCCGCACCCAACGCGGGGCCACGGGTGGCGCCTTTGTGAACCGTTTGACATTCGAGGACGCCTACGGCCAGCAAATCACCACGTCGACGCTGCTGTTGTCGATGAACGACGTGAGCTTTGCTGTGGCTTGCGAGGCCCGCTACGCACTTGAGCGCGCCTGTGCACCGCTCGCGGCCCAGCGGCGCACGGCCGATCATCTGGCCACGATGCGCGCAGAGGCCCACCGACAATCGCAGCCAGGTCTGACAGATGAGGCCTTTTGTGCGTCCGACGTCGCCTTTCACCGCGCATTCGTGGATGCGGCAGGCAATCCCGTCATTTCCTATCAACTCGCAGGCGCGGTCGAGGCCATGCAACCACTTATGAATATGATCACGTTTTCGGCGCGGTCGCGCGAAAAGATTGTGGCGCTCCACGGCCAGATCACGGACGCACTTGAAACCCATGACGGACAGGCTTGCGATACAATTCTGGCGGAATTGTCGTCTTACACTAATGAACTAGCACAAAATGTGATCAATGCGCGGGCGCAAGCACGCAGTACGAATTGACCCTTGCGAGCCGCGCAATCGCACCTTAACCTCCCTTCCAGACGCTAATCGGGAGAACCTAGCATGAAATTCACCACACTACTTGGCGCCGCCTCAATTGCGGCCCTTTGCACCGCTCTGTCCGCACAAGACGCAGATCTGATGGTCTTTGACTATTCAGGCTTTGAAGTGCCAGAACACCATGCAGGCTATATCGCACAGCACGGGCAATCACCGACATTCGCTTTCTTTGGAGACGAAGACGAGGCGTTTCAGAAAATCCGCGCAGGGTTTCAGGCTGACGTTGCGCATATCTGTGCGGGTTCCGTGACCAAATGGACCGACAGTGGCCTGCTTGAGGCTTGGGACACGTCCAAGCTCACCTATTACAACGACCTGGACGCGAACCTGAAAGGCGAAGAAATCGGCGGAGGCGCGACTTATTTCGTGCCCACAGACTTTGGCTCGACTGCAATCGCTTACAACCCAGAAGACGTCGCCGCAGAAGACGTGGCCTCGCTTCAGGTTTTCAAAAACCCGAAATACGCAGGCCGCATGTCCTTGCCAGATAACGTTGATGACGCCTACGCGCTGGCCTATCTGGCGACAGGTGTGACCAACTGGACCCAAGCCACGGACGAACAATTCGAGGCCGCTTCCGCTTGGCTGCGCGAAATCCACCCCAACCTGCGCACCTATTGGACAGACGCGGGCGAATTGGCGCAGCTGATGGCCTCTGGCGAAATTCTCGTCAGCTGGGCGTGGAACGAAACCTATCCGACAATGGTCGAAGAAGGCCGCCCGATTGCCTTTCAGCGTGAAGCAACCGAAGGCTCCTCGCTATGGCTTTGCGGCTACGTCAACCTCGCGGACAGCCCTGGCAATGCAGATAAGGCCTATGACTACCTGAACGCCTTCTTGGCACCAGATAACGTCATGCCACTCTTGGAAAACGGCTACGGCTCCGCGAACGCGACCGCACTGAACGACCAAGTTAGCGAAGAAGATCTCGCATTGGCTGGCCTTGAGCAGATCGACGCCCCGGTTCTGGCACAACTGCCCATGAGCAACGCTGCCCGCGAGCGTCAGGTCGAAACATTCGAGCTGATCAAAGCAGGTTTCTAAACAGGTCCAACGGATATGAAGAAGTGGGCAGCGTTATTGGCGCTGCCCTTTTTCGTTTGAGGTAAAATCAGGCCGTTTCACGCTTGATCAATCCGCGCAAAACCGCTGCTTCAACCTTCAATTTGTCAGCGCCGGCCTGCGCATAAGCTTCGGCCTCACGGTTGTATTCCTCGGCCAATTGGGTTGCCAGATCGACATAGGCTGCCAAAGCCTCAGGCTTCTGCGAAATTGTCCAAAGCGCCGCAAACCGCTGTGCCCCCTGCTCTGCTCCATCAAACATCGGCCCGAGATAGCGGCGCGCGTTTCGGTGGTGTTTAGGGTCAAGCATCACCGCTTGTGTCAATCGCCGCACCGCAGAGGCCACCGACAACGTCACATCCAAGGCCGCACTTTCATGCAGCACGCGCACCCTGTCCACGATGCCGTCAAGACGCGCGTGAATATCTGCGACCTTC
The DNA here is from genome assembly GCA_029252195.1 of Yoonia sp. Classification (GTDB taxonomy): domain Bacteria; phylum Pseudomonadota; class Alphaproteobacteria; order Rhodobacterales; family Rhodobacteraceae; genus Yoonia. The sequence goes on along the minus strand of JAQXBV010000100.1, from coordinate 8,153 downwards.
TGCGCGACGGCATAGCGCTCGCGGTCGCTAATCGTTGCGAGGCCCTTGCTCTTCAACGGATCAAGTCCGAATGCAAGAAGTGAGAGCACAGCCCCTAGAATGCCCTTGGTCAACGCCACAATCGGCCCGCCGTCCGTATGCACCAAAACCAACAGCGACACCGTTACACCCAAGGCAAGCGCGCCCAAAATCTTGGCAGGTAAGCGCGGCCGCATCGCCGTTTCGCTGTCATTCCACCTGGCCTCTGCCGCAAGCCCCACACTCAAAAACCAGACAGCAATCGCCGCCGATACCAATGGCGCACTCAACCACAACATGGTCACCGGATCGCGGGCTTCAAGCAACGGCATCGCCGCAGGCACCAACGGCAACAACAAGAGAGCCACCGCATTGGGGTTCTTGGGGTCTTTCACCGTGCCGTCGGTCTCCAAGGGGTTTGGGCTAGAGCGTCTATTAAGAAGTTGTAAAAACATCGCTGCCTCCCATCGTTAAGGACAACAATAGAACAAACAAAAGCATATAGCTGATGTTGGGCACCAACCGCTCCATGGGGTTGGACCCCTGTATATTAAACTGCACAAGGTCGCGCAGCCTGCTTACGGCGCTGCCAAGCTTATACAGCAGGAACGACACCCAGCAGAGTGCCAAAAGGATGGTCAATATCACTATCATGCCTGCTTTCTTACACTATTTATTGGCCTAATTATGACCAATACGCGGCGCAATTTGTGCCCGCGACGCAAGCCCAAAATATAACCGCACCCGGCCAGTTATTTGTGTTCACATCACTCGCGCTGGCTATCGGAGCTTCATTTTGGCAATATTTCTATGATGGGAGGATATTTCGATGGCAGTCCGATCTACATTTCAGTTTCCTTGGCCCTTCTTCGGAATTGCATTCGGGTGGACGTGGGCCTTTTGGGTGCCTGTGGCCCTGTCAGAAAACGGCGTTATCTCGATCCCTGACGGCGTCGCTTGGCTACTTTCCGATGGGAAGCCCGCCGCATGGGGGCCGCTGGTCGCGGCGGTGAGTAACGCCCTCGCCAAAGGTGGGATATGTGACTTGCTCGGCAGCATGACCCGCATGAAGTTTGCGCTCAGGTGGTATCTGGCGGCCCTGCTGCTCATTCCGGCCATTGTCGGGGGCGCGCAAATGATCGCGCAAATATCGGGCGAAGAGGTGCCCATGGCCGAAGCCCTACTCGCCCCCGCAACCATCCCGATTGCGTTCGTCTGGATCTTCTTTCTTGGCGGGCCTCTGCAAGAAGAGGCTGGCTGGCGGGGCACGGCGACACTATCGCTACAAAGCCAATTCGGTGCACTTGGGGCCAGTTTGGTGACAGGTTTGTTTTGGGGCGTTTGGCATCTGCCCCTGTTTTTTATGCCACGCCCGGAAATCTATTACAATCAACCCGTTTGGGGGCTGATCGGGTCGACTATGCTGTTGTCAGTTTTGCTTACGTGGGTCTACAACAACACAGGGCGCAGCCTTTTTGCCGCCATGCTGATGCATACATCATGGAATTGGTCGAACTTCATCTTTACCGCCTTGCAAACCGACACAGGCGGCGCGGCCTTCTTTGCGCTGCTGGCTGGCGTCGTTATGATCATCGTTGTGCACTTTGGTCCGCGAGATTTGACCCAAAACCCCGTCTCTGGTCGGTCCAATTAAGGCCCCCACGTGTTTTAGTGATCCAAAATCGGGTGCGCGCGCGTATTTAGAGGCAAGAGATACAGAAAGAGAAATTTATGGACATCCTCAACATCATCGCAGCGGTCCTTTCCATCGGTTTCGGGGTGATTGGGTGGCTGATGCCGAAATACACCCTTGAGGTGCTCAACCTTGCGGGCCACACGGATACGATGGGCATGTCCGAAATCCGGGCCTCTGGTGGCGCACTGTTTGTGGGTATGGGGCTTGGGGCGATGATACTTGGCACCCCGACCGCCTACGCCATGCTGGGGCTGTGCTGGCTGGGGGCTTCTGTCGGGCGGCTGACGTCAATCGCCCTCGACGGGGCGACGCGCAAAAAGCTGGGGTTTGTGGCGGTCGAATTGGCGGTGGCCGTGACGGTTTTGGCAATCAACCTTTAGGCGGACGTCGCAGAGCGAGACAAACTATTGTGTTGCCGCATTGTCTTTTGGCACAAATCGGTTCTCCGCGACACAGGCCCGATAATCGACGGAATACGTCACCGCAAGTTCAGGAACCTCGGGCGCGAGATTGCGCAAAGTGCAGATGACGTCGTTCTTGCCCCAACTGACACGAACCCGTTCACTCACGGGGACCCCTTCCCAGAAACTCCATCCAATATCGGTATCATTGAAAAGATCAATGACAGCGAGAAATCCCTGAAATTTCGTGAGCCGGTAATAGCCATCGCTGCTGTCAACCTCATCGACGGGCATGTTTCCGAGCATCAAAAAGTTGGCAATCACCTTTTTGACATCCTCGGTCAGACGACCGCCTTCGGCCATCGCTTTTTCAAAAACGGCCATGGCCGTTTGGATCAACAAATAAGACTGAACCTCGCCCTGAACCTGGGGCGACCTGCGCATTGTAACAAGACCAGTGATATCGCCAGACTTGGAGAGGTTCATAATCTCCCCGTAGATCGTGCAAGGCGGATACTCTGCGGCCTTCTCGTAACTATGCGCGATATGCACATTCGTGCTGCAACTGCGCGCGCTCGCCTCTTGGGGGATCGCGATGGCAGAGGTCGCAACAGCAAAGGCGCCCCCAAATTTGACGACGGCATCAACAGAGAAAATCGTTTTATGCACCATCGCAGGCATCCAATCACATTACACTCAATGCGTGTGTTTGATCACGTCGTTATGACCAAAATATGACCTTACAACAGCGGATTCGAGATTGGAAAAAGATCGTGGTGTTGACAATTTACGCCACGGCCCACGCCATATCACTGACGGCACCCAGTGTTTGCATGAAACACGCCTCTTGAACTGTGCGGCGCATCGTCCTATCTGTGGTGTGTCCTTCGGGACTATGAACATAAACGCGCTCGTAATAAGCGGATCGGACCCGGGGGCGGTACCCGGCGACTCCACCAACACCCTGCTCATTTGGCAGCTGTGGGGTCGAAATAGGATCGACGAACGTCTAAAGGGGTTTGCTTTGTTCCGGCGATATACCACCGTTATCGGTTCAAATTGTATAGTTGCAAATGACAACCGTGCTCCGGCTATGGCGATGGCTGCGTAAGCAGTCCTCGTTGCCGAAACTTAAGTCCTAGCGCTTAGCAGCTCTAGGCGGGGTTCGCAGGTACCTGGCAACAGAAACCTGCACTTACTTCCCCGCAAAATTGACTTGATTACCACGGCGTACTGTCGCAGTCTGAGGTATGTTCAAAACATTCGCAATCGCAATCAGCATCGCCCTTTCTCCTGTGATTACAAACGCTTGTGATACGGCGTTGATCCTGACCATTGATGTGTCCAATTCGGTCGATACGGGCGAATTTAAGCTTCAGGCCGACGGGCTAACAGCTGCATTGCGCGCACCCGAGATCGTCGATGCCATGGTGCGCCAAGAGGCCGCGATTGCCGTGGTGCAGTGGTCAGGTGAGACCCGCCAAGAGCTGTCGATCCCTTGGACGCGCATTCGCAGCAGCCTTGACGCCGCCCGTCTTGCCGCCGCCGCAGAACAAATGCCGCGCGCCTTTGTGCTATCTGACACAGCCCCAGCAGAAGCGATCTTGTTCTCGCTCGACCTGTTTTCCCAAGTGCCCGACTGCAAAAACAAGGTCATCGACATCTCTGGCGACGGCACGCCCAATTCCGGCTCTGAAACCCGCGACGCCCGCAACGCGGCCGAGCGCGCAGGCGTGACCGTCAACGCAATTGCAATTGAAAGCATGGGCTTAGCCATCACCGGCTTTTACAAAGGGGCCGTGATTACGCGCAACGGGTTCGTCATAACCGCGCGCACCCACCGCGAATATCCCGACGCAATCCGGCGCAAGATATTGCGTGAACTTAGCCATGTGATCGGATAGTTTCGGTGCAATACCGTGGCGTAAGGGGCTGATTTTCGTATGATTTCCATTCAGGACATAACACGGGTCTTTGGCCGTATCGGCCTTTTGTCGTTTGGCGGACCTGCCGCGCAGATCGCCTTGATGCACCGCGAGCTGGTCGAAACACGCGATTGGCTGACAGAGGCGCAATTTCTGCGCGCGCTCTCTTTTTGTATGCTGCTGCCCGGTCCTGAGGCGATGCAACTGGCCACCTACGCGGGTTGGAAGCAGCGCGGGATCATCGGCGGGCTGATCGGCGGCGGACTTTTCGTGCTGCCAGGCGCGCTTGTCATTATGGTGCTGGCTTTGGTTTACGGAACATACGGCAATCTGCCGTGGATGCAGGCGCTCTTTCTAGGGATCAAGGCGACAGTAGTAATTATCGTCATCGAGGCCCTGATCAAGGTTTCAAAACGGGCGCTAAAGGGCCGGAAATACTACATAATCGCAGCATGCGCCTTTGTCGCTCTGTTCTTCTTTTCGGTCCCGTTTCCGCTTTTGATTGCAGCGGCAGCGCTTTTCGGCGCTTTTAGCACGCATACGCCCGGCACAGCATCGACGGCCCGTTTGCCGTGGGCGCAAAGCGGCAGGATCGTGGGGATTGGTCTACTTATCTGGGCAGCACCCATCGCAGTTGCGGCGGCATTCCATCAGGATTTGCTGGTCGAGATTGGCCTGTTTTTCTCGAAACTTGCGGTCGTGACCTTTGGCGGCGCCTATGCCGTCTTGGCCTATATGACGCAATCGGTCGTCAATACCTATGGCTGGCTGACGACGGCGCAAATGATGGATGCGCTCGGATTGGCCGAAACCACACCTGGCCCGCTGATCCTTGTCACGCAATTTGTCGGCATGATGACGGGCTTTGCGCAGGGCGGGACTTGGTTTGCCATTCTTGCAGGGCTGTTGACGCTCTGGGTTACCTTTGTGCCCTGTTTCATCTGGATTTTTGCTGGCGCGCCCCTGATTGAATGGCTCGAAGGCCGCCCCAAGCTAACCGGCGCGCTCGCCGCGATCACCGCTTCGGTCGTTGGGGTTATCGCAAACCTGACCCTGTGGTTCGCGCTACATGTGTTTTTCGCGCAGGTCACGCCATTGACTTATGGTCCCTTGCGGACAATCCTGCCTGATCTGGCGAGCTTTCAACTCTTGCCGCTGGCCCTCGCTGCGGTTGCGGCTTTTCTGTTGATCAAACGCCATTGGGGGTTGGTTTGGGTCTTGATGATTTGCGGCGGGCTAAGCCTTTTGCTCGCGAGCGTGACACAGCCCCTTTAATCCCGCATCGAATCTTCTATGGTGGAGGGATGAGCGCGAAGGAATGAGATCAGTGACCGATAAGATCGACTATGGAAACTTGATGCACCGTGCGATGCGGGGCCTGATCCAAGAGGTGCTTTCGGGCGTAGCCAAAGACGGCCTGCCCGGCGAGCACCACTTTTTCATTACCTTCGATACGATGCATCCTGATGTAGAAATCGCTGATTGGTTGTCGGATCGCTTTCCGGGTGACATGACGGTCGTGATCCAGCATTGGTTCGCCGATCTGACAGTCACCGACGAGGGCTTCACGATCACGCTCAACTTCGGGGATAATCCCGAAACGCTCTATATTCCTTACGATTCCATTCAGACCTTCGTTGATCCCTCGGTCGAATTCGGCTTGCGTTTTGAAAGCCAGCACGAGGCCAAGATCGAAGAGATCCCCGAGGCGCCAATGGAAGAGATGGTCGGGCCTGATGACGAAGACCCCCACGAGCGCAAAGAGGCCCAAGTGGTCAGCCTCGATCAATTCCGTAAATAGCACTGTCATTATTGCTCTCTTAAGGCAGAGGCTGTAAGCGGCATACAATTGCATACGATAGGTGATCCCATGACCAACACACGCACAGAATCCGACAGCTTTGGCCTCCTCGAAGTTCCCGCAGACCGTTATTGGGGCGCGCAAACACAGCGCAGCCTGATGAACTTTCCCATTGGTTGGGAAAAGCAGCCGATTGCGATTGTCCGCGCCTTGGGCGTGATTAAGCAGGCTTGCGCCGTGGCCAACAAAGAGCGCGGCAAACTGGATGCGAAACTGGCCGATGCGATTATTGCAGCGGCAAGTGAAGTCGTCGCAGGCAAGCTAGATGATCACTTTCCGCTGGTTGTCTGGCAGACCGGCTCTGGCACGCAATCGAATATGAACGCCAACGAGGTGATCTCGAACCGCGCGATTGAAATGCTGGGCGGCACGATCGGGTCCAAAGATCCGGTGCACCCGAACGATCACTGCAACATGGGCCAGTCGTCTAATGATACCTTCCCGACCGCGATGCATATCGCGGTGGCCACAACCGCCCGCGACGTGTTGATCCCCGGTTTGGAGAAACTGCATGCCGCACTTTTGGCAAAGCAGGAAGAATTCAGCGACATCATCAAGATTGGACGCACCCACACGATGGACGCGACACCACTGACGCTTGGCCAAGAGTTCTCAGGCTATGTGCATCAGGTCGCCATGGGTATCCGCCGCGTAAAAGCCGCACTGCCCGCGATTTACGAACTGGCCCAAGGCGGCACGGCTGTTGGCACGGGTCTGAGCACACCTAAGGGCTGGGGCGAGACCGTGGCCAAGAATATGGCCGACATCACCGGCCTGCCGTTTGTGACTGCGCCCAATAAATTCGAGGCCTTGGCTGCGCATGACGCTTTGGTTGAAATGTCAGGTGCTCTGAAAACAGTTGCGGTCAGCATCTATAAAATCGCTTGTGACATCCGTTTCTTGGGCTCTGGCCCCCGTTGCGGCTTGGGCGAATTGATGTTGCCAGAGAACGAGCCGGGCTCCTCGATTATGCCCGGCAAAGTAAACCCGACGCAGGTCGAGGCCATCACCCAGGTCTGTGCGCATGTCATGGGTAATGACGCCGCCGTCGGCTTTGCTGGTTCACAAGGGCACTTTGAACTGAACGTGATGAAGCCGATGATGGCCTATAACGTATTGCAATCCATGCAGCTTTTGGGTGACAGCGCCGTGGCCTTCACCGACAACTGCGTCGTTGGCATCCGTGCCGACCGCACGCGCATTGAGAAACTGATGCGCGAAAGCCTGATGCTGGTCACAGCCCTTGCGCCAACCATCGGTTACGACAAGGCCACGACGGTTGCCAAAACGGCCCATAAGAACGGGACGACACTTAAGGAAGAGGCGATCAACCTCGGCTATGTCGACGCAGAAACATTTGACCGTGTGGTTCGTCCAGAAGACATGATCGGCCCAAAATGAGTGTCGTCAATCTGAATAAGGCGCGCAAGGCAAAGACCAAGGCCGAAGAAAAGGCGCAAGCGGACGAAAATGCCGCGCGCTTTGGGCGGTCTAAAGCTCAGCGGGTTTTGGATGCGGCAAATGCTGCGCTGGCGAACAGTCGCCACGCGGCACATCAATTCGAAGACGAATGACCGAACGCCCCGTCAAAAGGTCCCTGACACTGGCGGGGCACCGCACGAGCGTTTCGCTCGAAGAGCCGTTTTGGCGGGCATTTCGGGACATCACACGCGCACAAGGCAAGACGATCAACGGGTGTGCTGCGGAAATTGATGCGGAGCGGGGCGATATCGGCCTCGCCTCCGCGATCAGACTTTATGTGTTGCGACATCTTCAGGATCAGGCGGCACTCGGCGGATAAAGAATATCGCGCAAGGCGGCCAGATTTTCGTACTCGCGGCGCTCTGCCTGAGAGTACCCGCGCGGATCATCCTTGCGATAGTGCAAGGCCAGCATTTCAGAGATTTCGCTCTTTTTGACGGGCTCACGCTCGTATGGAACATAACCGCGATCGACTCCAGTCGGCATCGTTACAGAATGCCAAAGCCCAGAAATCGCTTTTTTCGTATTCGACAAGTTTAACATTTGCATGACCGTATTCCGTTGAATGCGGCCCCCACCCAAGACTTAAGTAACACAATGCGGCCACATTGCAGCCCCAAAAGAAGCGTTCTTATCGGGATTCTTCGCTAACATTAGGGCTATGCCATTCATTTTAAACACTAAAAATAAATTAACAATTATGACCAAAATGTGGCTGCCGCCGGTGACTATTTCGACACCAGACAGAGTGGCCCTTTGCGACGCGGACC
>JAQXBV010000099.1 GCA_029252195.1 Yoonia sp. | reverse complement strand
CCTGACTGGGTCTAACGTGGACTTCATCACCTACACTGACGGTGATCCGGAAAGTGGTGTTGTGACGTTCCTCGACGGGTCCACCATGACCTTCTCCGAGATCGAGAATGTGATCCCATGCTTTACGCCTGGCACCACTATCGTGACGGCAAAGGGTGAGCGTCTGGTCGAAGAGCTGAAAGTTGGTGACCGCATCATCACACGTGACAACGGCATTCAAGAGATTGCATGGGTTGGCCACAAAGAGATGAGCGGCAAGCAACTGGTGCAGAACCCGCACCTCAAGCCGATCCTGATCAAGGCAGGTGCCTTGGGCAACGGTCTGCCAGAGCGTGACATGATGGTGTCGCCGAACCACCGCGTCTTGGTGGCTTCGGAGCTGACGCAGCTTTATTTTGAGGAAAACGAAGTATTGGCCGCAGCCAAGCATATGGTCGGCGCGCAGGGTATCCATGCGGTTGACGTGAAGAGCACAACATATGTGCACTTCATGTTCGAGCGTCACGAGGTTGTTCTGTCAAACGGGGCTTGGACCGAAAGCTTCCAGCCTGGCGATTACTCTCTCAAGGGGATCGGCAACAGCCAGCGTAACGAGATCATGGAACTCTTCCCTGACCTCGCGACGAAGAAGGGCCTTGAGGGGTATCAGTCTGCCCGAAAGGCGCTCAAGAAGCATGAAGCAAAGCTTCTGCTGAAGTAAACATGCAGCTCAACTCCTGTACAAACAGGGTGCGAGTGATGCGGGAGGTCATAGATGGCCTCCCGTTTTCGTTTTCAGTTGGTGGAGAGAGAGGCATTTTCGTCAGAAACGGGATCGTTTCGACAGTTTAAGCTCCGCTTTTCCCGTTTTCGCGCCATGCTACCCAGTCTTCTGGAGTATCCAGATCACGCCGCGCGCGATCATTGTCGAAGATCTGCAAATATGTCTCTGATTTCATGGGCTTCACGAGAGTTTCGCCACCGTCATCACCCTTAAGCTTTGCGAAGTCGTCTCGCAGACACTGTGCAAAGATGATCGGATGCCCTGGCTTGCGATCTGCTGTCGCGCCGCGCCAAATCTTATTGTTGGGATGGAGGAGCATCGCATGAAGAACGGACAGTAAGTCACTGGTTTCAATGTCAATAAGGTCAGCAAGGAGCATCATAAACGGGCCTGTTGGCAGATGTGGCACGGCGCCGCGCATGGTGCCACCCATACCTTCGGCGCTTTGTGGAACCACAAGGGGTATCGCCGACGTCCCAAGGAGCGCAGTTTGCCGGTCGTGATCTTGCGACGGCAAGGCCACATAAACGGAACCTATCGGGGTCACGCGCTCAATTTGAAGCTGTAAAAGCGATTTATCATCAATGACTTGCATCAGCTTATCAGCACCGCGCATCCGGCGGGACTGACCTGCAGCAAGGATCAGGACGGGGATCATCCGCGCATGGCGGAGCCGTCAGGATCGAAAAGATGCTCTATGATAAGTTTCGCAGAGCGGCGCTTGCCCATGATTTCGATCTCGACGACCTTGCCAACTGATGCGTGTTCGCGCGGGATCAGGGCCATAGCGATTGATTTGCCCGCATGATGCGAATAGCCACCCGATGTGCAGAAGCCCTGAACGGAGCCGTCAATGAACACAGGTTCATAGGCGACGACATCGGCATCCTCTGCGTCCACCTCAAACGTCGCGAGTATCCGCGCGGGTGGCGTTTCGCGCTCGGCTTCGGCTGCCTTGCGTCCGATGAAGTCCGCGTTCTTTTTGAAGCTGATGAAGCGGTCCATGCCGGTTTCCGCGGCTGAGTAGTCCGGTGAAAATTCGGACAGCCATGACCCGAAGTGCCGATCCAGCCGCAGCGACATCATCGCGCGCATCCCAAATGGTGTGATTCCAAGGGGTTGGCCCGCGTTCCAGAGCGTTTGCCAAAGCTGGCGTTGATCCATCGGGTCGCAGTAGATCTCATAGCCAAGGTCGCCCGTATAGCTGACGCGCTGCACTGTGCAATCGACCTGACCGACAGTCATGCGGACGACGTCGAGGAACTTCACGGTGCTGACATCATAGCGGGTGCACAGCGACAGAAGTTCGCGGGATTTTGGCCCTGCGATTTGGAAACCGGTGCGCCTGTCAGACACATTTCGCACACGAAGATCGCCTTCTAAGTTCTTCATAAACCAGCGATAATGAATTTCCTGTGCACCATAAGAGGCCGTCAATTGGAAGTTGTTTTCGTCCAGACAGGAAACAGTGAAATCACCCATCAGTCGCCCTTTTGGCGACAGCATTGGCGTCAAGGACATGCGCCCTTTGGTCGGAATCCGGCCTGCCATGATCACATTGAGCCATTTGCGCGCATCTTTTCCAGTGACGGAAAACTTGCCGAAGTTCTGAACCTCGTTGATCCCGACGGCTGTCCGCACAGCTTGCACTTCGCGGGCCGTCGCATCAAAGGCGTTTGAACGGCGGAAGGTCGGCTGCTCGAAGGTCGGCTCGTCGCCCTGCGCATAGTAGTTGACGACCTCAAGCCCGAATTGCTGGCCCCAGACCGCGCCCATCTCGGTAAAGATGTCATACATCGGCGTTGTGCGGTGCGGGCGCGCGGCGGGTAGTTCTTCGTTCGGGTAGGAAACCGAAAAGCGACGCTGGTAGTTTTCAATGACCTTTGGCCGAGTATAGCCGGGGGTGATCCATGTGCCAAAACGGGCGACGTCGAGGGCGGTCACATCGCGCTCGCATTCTCCCTCGATCATCCATTGCGCAAGCATGAGGCCAACACCGCCACCTTGGGAGAAGCCCGCCATGACGCCGCAAGCGGACCAGTAGTTGCGCAAACCGGGGACCGGGCCGACGAGCGGGTTACCATCTGGCGCGAAGGTGAAAGGGCCGTGGATCACGGATTTGATGCCTGCTTTTTCGAGCACGGGGAAACGTTTAAAGGCGAACTCAATAGAGGCCTCAACCTTGTCGAGGTTGTCGGGCAAAAGCTCGTGGCCGAAGTCCCAAGGGGTGCCGTCGACCGCCCAAGGTTTGCAGGGCTGCTCGTAGAAGCCGATGCAAAGGCCGCGTCCTTCTTGGCGCAGATAGCTTTCGCCCGCGGGGTCCATGACGTGCGGATGCTCTGTGTCGCGCTCGTAGATTTCAGGCGTTTCTTCCGTCACCAGATATTGGTGTTCCATCGGGTGCAGCGGCAGATAGACGCCCGCCATGGCCCCAACCTCACGCGCCCAGAGGCCGCCTGCGTTCACAACCTGTTCGGCGTGGATCGTGCCTTTGTTGGTGACCACATCCCAAGTGCCATCGGGGCGCTGGTTGGTCTCTTGCACCATGCAATGCGTCTCGATGGTAGCACCGCCCATGCGCGCGGCCTTGGCGTAAGCGTGGGTGGTGCCGGACGGGTCAAGGTGGCCGTCGAGAGGGTCGTAAAGCGCGCCGACGATGCCGTCGAGGTTGGTGATTGGCGCGATTTTCGCGATTTCCTCGGGGCCGACGATCTCGGTCTCTAGTCCCATATAGCGGTGCTTGGCGCGCTCGGCCACGAGCATATCAAAGCGGTCTTGGTTATCGGCAAGGGTGATGCCGCCAACGTGGTGCAACCCGCAAGACATGCCCGTGATCGCCTCAAGCTCTTTATAAAGCTTAATGGTGTAGCCTTGCAGCGCCGCCATGTTGGTATCGCCGTTCAGGGTGTGAAATCCGCCCGCCGCGTGCCATGTCGAGCCAGAGGTGAGTTCCGAGCGCTCCAGCAGCATGACATCGGACCAGCCGAGTTTGGTCAGGTGATACAAAACAGATGCGCCGACGACGCCTCCGCCGATGACGGCTACGCGGGTGGTGGTTTTCATGACGGGTGCCCTTTGGTAAATATCTCCGATAAGTTGATCGAATTACGCGTGTATTAGATTGCTTACGACCGACAAATGGTGTCGTTATTTTGGCATAGCAATTTATTTTGGCATAGCAATTTACTTTGGTCAAAGACCCTGAAGGAACGCCAGATGAGCCCGCTTTTGAACCTGCCGATGCATTTGGTCCATGCCGCCTTGCAGCAAAGTCGCAAGCTTTGGGTGCGAGTGATCATTATCGGATCGTTGGCTTTGATCGGTCTGGGAATTGCTCGCATCGGGACAGTGTTCTTACCTGCAAATCTGACGGGCTAGGTCGATATCTCCTCCGTTGACCTTTTGTTTCAGATCATCTCGAATTCCATGTTGGCGGTCACCACGTTTTCGCTCTCGGTCATGGTCACCGTCTACCGCGCGACCTCGACCCAATGGACGCCCCGCATCCACCGTCTGATGTTAGAGGATCACACGACGCAGAATACGCTCGCCACATTCATCGGGGCTTACGTTTACGCGATTGTCGGCATTGTCTTACGCGAGACGGGTGCGCTCACAGAGGACCATGCTTTCCTGATCTTCTACCTGACTGTTGCCGTAATGACGATTATTGTCGTCTAAATTATCCGTTGGACACTACATTTGCAGACCTTCGGTAGCCTGATCGAGACTGCGCGCGAGGTTGAAAAAATTTCATCGCAGCGCCTCAAGGAACAGCTGGACATGCCGTGTCTTGGTGGTCGTCCGCTGGTCCAAGTGCCACAAGGGGCTCACGAGGTGACGGCGAATGTATCAGGCTATGTGCAATTTATCTATGCGGGACAGTTGCAAAAAGCGGCGGAGGCGGCCGACGTCAATGTTTATGTCACCGTCAGCGTGGGCAGCTTTGTAATTGCTGGCGAGGTTATCGCCTATGTGAGTAGCCCCCTCGAAAAGGCGGAACTATTATCGGACGCGATTGTCTTAGGAGATTTACGCAGCTTTGATCAGGATCCGCGGTTCGGCCTGATTGTACTGGGGGAAATGGCAAGCAAGGCCTTGTCGCCCGGAATCAATGACGCCGGCACTGCAATTGATGTGATGACCCGCTTGACCAAGGTCTTGTCCGACTACAAAGACGAAGCCGATTGCGGCCTAGAGGCCCAATTTAATCGCGTCTATATCCTCCCGATCGGCGCGCCCGAATTGATCAATTCCGGCTTTGCCGCCCTTGCCCGCGATGAGGCGCAGCTCGTTGAAGTGCAAATCAGGCTGAAAAAAGCGATGCAAAGCTTGCGCAGTCATGCTGATCCGCGCATGCGGGATGCGGCGTTTGAATTTGCGCAATGTGCATTGCGCCGCGCACTCGAAGCCCTGCCGTTTGAAGGCGACCGCGACCGGCTTTTGGAGGCGGTTGCAGAAGACATTCATCAAAGCTGACACGAAAATGTCGCTGTGAGGCAAACTTTCGCATGGGCCTTCCATCAAGTTTACCGAAATGACCCGCATCCAAAGGATTTCTCTATGCGCACCCATGCCCAAGCTGTTGTCATCGGAGGCGGCGTGATTGGCTGCTCGATTCTGTACCACCTCGCGAAACTGGGATGGACAGACAGTGTCTTGCTGGAACGTGACGAGCTGACGTCGGGGTCAACGTGGCATGCAGCGGCCAATATTCACGGGCTGCACGACAGCACCAATATCAGCCGCATTCAGCACTATACGATGAACCTTTATAACGAGCTTGAGGCTGAGACGGGGCAATCATGCGGCGTATTCCAACCAGGATCGTTGTATCTGGCCCAAACGGAGGCGCGCGAGCATCAGTTGCGCCTACAGGCGACCAAAGCCAAGTTCTACAAGATGAATTTCCATGAGGTGAGCCGCGATGAGGCAGAGCGCCTGCACCCGCTGGTCGATTTCGACGGGATTCGCTGCATCATGTATGAGCCTGACGGCGGCAACGTGGACCCGTCTGGCGTGACCAATGCCTATGCGTCAGGTGCGCGGCAGATGGGTGCCGAGATCGAACGCTTTTGCCCCGTCACCGCAACCGAACAGCAGCCCGACGGCACATGGATCGTGCGAACGCCGAAGGGCGACATTCATGCGCAGTGGGTCGTGAACGCGGCGGGGCTATGGGGCAGGGAGGTTGCCGCCCTAGCGGGTATCAAGCTGCCGCTCATTCCGACAGAGCACCAGTACTTCGTCACTGAAACGATCCCAGAGATTGCGGCGATGGACCGTCGCCTCCCGTCGGTGGCTGACCGTGACGGCGAGTATTACCTGCGCCAAGAGGGCAAGGGTCTGCTGGTTGGTGCCTATGAGAAGAACATGAAGTTCTGGGCCGAAGATGGCACGCCGCAAGGCTTTGGCCACGAGCTTTTTGCCGACGATCTGGAGCGGATCGAAGACAATATGATGCGCGCGATCGACCGCGTGCCGGTGGTCGGCACGGCAGGGATCAAGCGGGTGATCAACGGGCCGATGATCTGGTCGCCTGACAGTAACGTGCTTTACGGTCCGCACCCCGATTTGCGCAACTATTTCTGCTGTAACGGAATTATTCCGGGATTTAGCCAGTCGGGCGGCATGGGGCTCATGGCCGCACAGTGGATTATCGAGGGCGAAAGCCAGTATGATATGTTCGCTTGGGACGTGGCGCGGTTTGGCAAATGGGCCGACGAGGCCTTTACTAAGGCGCGGGTTCGCGACCAATATGCCAACCGCTTCAAGATCCACTTCCCCAATGAAGAGCGCGATGCGGGCCGCCCCGTGCGCGTGCGGCCTGCGCATGATTTGCAAAAATCCATGGGCGCTGTGATGGGTCTTAACTACGGCTGGGAGCATCCGTTGTGGTTTGCGGACGCCGTTGGCGTGACAGACACCAATGGCTTTACCCGTCAGAACTGGTTTGAGCCTGTGGGCGCAGAGGCACGGATGCTGCGCGACACGGCGGGCATTATCGATATCTCGAACTTTGCCAAGTATTTTGTCAAAGGCGCGGGGGCCGCTGATTGGCTCAATGCGGTCTTTGCCAACAACATGCCGACGGTTATCGGGCGGTCTTGCCTGACGCCGCTGATCGGTGTTCGCGGCGGGATTGCCGGTGACTTCACGGTCACGAAACTCGCCGATGACGAGTTCATGTTCATCGGTGGCGGCATGTCAGAGCGCTATCACAGCCGCTTTTGGAAGATGGTGCCGCTGCCTGAAGGAACAACATTCGAGAGCCGGACAGATGCAATGTGCGGCTTCAACGTGGCGGGACCAAAGTCGCGCGAACTGCTGGCGCGTCTAACGAATGCTAACCTCTCGACAGCAGCATTCCCGTTCATGCGCTCGCAACGGATCGAGATCGCGGGTGTGCCCGTTGTGGCGCTGCGCGTCTCGTTCACGGGTGATTTGGGGTGGGAATTGCATTGCGATGAGGCGGACCAGTTGCAGCTTTACACCGCACTTTTGGAGGCGGGCAAGGCCGTCGGGGCCGGACCTGTTGGTAGCCGCGCGTTGATGTCGTTGCGCGTTGAAAAGGGCTACGGATCGTGGTCGCGCGAGTATTCGCCCGAGTATTGGCCGCAAGAGGTCGCCCTCGATCGCCTGATCAAGCTTGATAAGGATTTCCTTAACAAAGGCGCATACTTACAGATCAAAGATAATGCACCACGTGAAGTTTTGTCTTTGGTGCATGTGACCGAAGTGACGACAGCCGATGCCACAGGCGGCGAGCCGATTTTCCTGACCGATGGCACGCCTGTCGGCCGTGTGACGTCGGGCACGTACGGCTATGGTGTCGAAATGTCGCTGGCATTGGGCTATCTCAAGGGCGTGGCTGCGGGCACCGAAGTTGATGTGATGATCTTGGGCAAGCCGCATCGTGGCGTGGTCTTGGCAGAGCCGCCGTTCGATCCGAAGGGCGAAAAGCTGCGGGCATAAAGCCCGCAGCATATCAAAGGCTTATGGGATGATCCGTGTGTATTTGGTGCCCTCAAGAGTGGCACCGATACGCAGGCCCGCTTGTGCAAAGACCACGGCAATGACAGGCGCCAAAGAGGTGGTCGTTTCCGCCCGCAAGGTCTCTGCCTGATCGCTGATCGCATATTCGAGGTCGGCACCCGCCGCCCAGCCTTGTGACTGACGGAAGTCGATCAGCGCGTCTTGCGTCATAAAGAAAAGGACGTGGCTGAATTGCTGTGCGCCGATCTGCAGGCCCGCAGAGCCCGAGGTAGCGGAGTAATAGTCAACGGTGGAACCGCCCACTTGCAGCGCACCGCGCCCGAAAGAGCCGCCAAGCCCGAGGCCGACTTCGGTCACAAGCGGCATAACCAACATGCCTGCAGACTTTTGCGACAGATCGCGCGTGCCTGGGTAACGGTCATACAAGTAGCTGAGTGTGCTGCTGACGCGGGCGTCAATTGTCGAGGCCCCGTTGCTGCCAATCCCATTGCCGCAGGCGGCCAATGTTGTGCCCGCCACAGCGCCAAGCGCAAATGTCCGTCGAGTTAAATGGGTCATAATACTGCCTCTATGCCTTGTTTTTCAGAGGCTGTTTCCGCCTCTTTCCATGATTACATAAACAATTTGCACGAATCTGTCACGCATTAGATGATACATTGGCAAGATATGACCAACGGAGATGAATTATGGCACAAGCGTCGTGCAATTGTGGGGCGGTGTCCGTGAAGGTCACGGCCGATTTGGTTGCCCCGAATGCCTGCCACTGCTCAAGGTGCCGCAAACAATCGGGGCATTATTGGGCCTCGGTCGAGGCGCCCAAAAGGGCCGTGACTGTGACAGGGGCCGAAAACGTCACCTGGTATCAGGCATCGCCAAAGGTGCGCCGTGGGTTTTGTAAAACCTGCGGCTGCTTTTTGTTCTTTGACCCGTTATTCCAAGACTGGACTGCGATTGCGATTGGGGCCTTTGACGGGCCAACCCATGCGCATTTGGCGCTCCATATCTTTACCGACGACAAGGGCGACTATTACGAGATCACCGACGGTCTTCCGCAAAACGGCCAGTGATTAGCCGTTCAATATCTTCGCCGCAGCGGGTGCGAAATAGGTCAGCACGCCATCGCAACCCGCGCGCTTAAAGCACATGAGGCTCTCCATCATGACCGCGTCGCCGTTCAGCCAGCCGTTTTGCGCCGCCGCCTGAAGCATCGCGTATTCGCCTGAGACCTGATAGGCGAATGTCGGCACGCCAAAGGCGTCTTTCACCCGGCGACAAATATCGAGATAGGGCATGCCAGGTTTGACCATGACCATATCCGCGCCCTCAGAGAGATCACGCGCGACCAAGCGCAGGGCTTCGTCACTGTTGGCCGGATCCATTTGATAGGTCTTTTTATCGCCTGTGAGCGCCGCAGTCGCCCCAACCGCATCGCGGAAGGGGCCATAAAAGCTGCTGGCGTATTTCGCGGTGTAGGACAGGATCGTCACATTCTGGTGGCGCGCAGATTCGAGCGCTGAGCGGATCGCGGCGATGCGTCCGTCCATCATGTCAGAGGGTCCAAGGATGTCGGCACCCGCTTCTGCCTGCGCGATGGCCATTTTAACCAGCGCCTCGACCGTGCGGTCATTGACGATCTCGCCATTCTCGACAAAGCCGTCGTGGCCGTTGATGTTATAGGGATCCAGCGCAATATCGGTCATGATCGCGATATCTGGCACAGCGTCTTTGATGGCGCGGATCGCTTGGTTCGAGATGTTCTCGGGCGACCATGCGAGCGCGCAATCTTCGGTCCGCGCCTCCATCCCCGTATAGGGGAAAATGCAGATGGCGGGAATGCCGAGGGCATGCGCCTCTTTCGCAGCACTTACGGCGCGATCAACGGTTTTGCGCGTCACGCCGGGCATGGAGGCGATCGGCGTTTCTGCATCCGTCCCTTCCATCACAAAAATCGGCCAGATCAAGTCGCTGGGCGACAGACTGTTTTGGCTCACAAGCGAGCGCAATGCAGGACTTTGGCGCAGACGGCGCAAGCGTGTGGCGGGGAAGGGAGTAACGGTCGGTTTCATGATACGGGCCTTTCTGGTCACACCCTTTTGGTCGCATGGATTTTGTGGGCCTGCAAGTCTGGGCAACGGGCGGTTGTGCCGCTAATACTACCTCAATTGAAAAGAGACAAAGTCAGGCTGCCGAATTGGACTGGAGTAGAGCAATCTTGCATGTGATCGACCTCGGGTCGTTCTCAAGCCTTTGGTATTGGATTGGCGTGGCCATTGTGTGGTCAACGGTCAGCCATTGGGTGCTGGGTATTCCCTATGATCTGATCCAGCGGGCAAAGCGCCAAGGTGGACAAGCGGAAACGGACCTGAACGATCTGGTGCGGATCAATGTGAACCGCCAACTGAATGTCGCCGCCGTCGCTGGGATCTGGCTCATCGGGATTTTGTTCTTCGTGCTGTCGATGCTCGCTGCGCTTGGCTTTATCTACCGCATTGAAGTCGCGCAGGCGATTTTCCTGATCGTGTTCCCGATGTCATTTGTCGGCGCGCTGAGTGTTTCGACCAGCCGTCTGATTGCAGCAACCGACCCCGAAGGCGAGGCCTTATTTGCTGTGCTGCACCGGCACCGGCTTTGGACCCAGATTATCGGGATGGTCGCGATCTTTATCACAGGGCTTTATGGCATGTTTCACAACTTGGCTGTCGTGCGCGTGCTCTAAGCAGTTGACACGGCCTGCCCGCACGATAGGTCCGTTTGCATGAGCAGCAATTCCAAACATATTACCGTCAGCGGCGCCCCCGAAGGGTTTGACGCAAAGCTTATTTTGGACGAGGTCGCCAAAGGCGGCCCTGTCGCCCATATTGCGCGCGACGATAAGCGGATGGCAGCGTTGCAAGCCTCACTTGCGTTCTTCGCGCCTGACATGCCGGTGTTTGTGTTTCCGAGTTGGGATTGCTTGCCCTACGACCGCGTGTCACCCAATGCCGATATCTCTGCCGCACGGATGGCGGTCTTGGCGGGGCTCGTGCACGGGATGCCGGAACGCTTTGTCTTGCTGACCACGATGTCGGCGGCAACGCAGCGGGTGCCTGCGCGCGCCTTGCTGCGTGATGCAGCCTTCAAGGCGCGTGTCGGCGACCGTATCGACGAGAACGCCTTGCGCCAGTTCCTTGTGCGCATGGGATTCACCCAAAGCCCGACAGTGATCGAAGCGGGCGATTATGCGGTGCGAGGTGGGATTATCGACATCTATCCCCCCGGGCAAACGGGGCCAATCCGCCTTGATCTGTTTGGCGACGTTCTGGATGGCGCACGCCGCTTTGATCCTGATACCCAGCGCACGACCGAGACCCTCAAAGAAATCGAACTTGCGCCAGTGTCCGAAGTGATCCTCGACGATCTCGCAATTACGCGGTTCCGGCAGAACTACCGGATCGAATTTGGGGCCGCGGGCACGGATGACCCGCTTTATGAGGCCGTCAGCGCGGGCCGCAAACATGCGGGCATCGAGCATTGGCTGGGCTTCTTTCAAGACGACCTCGAAACTCTCTTTGACTACCTGCCACGGGTGACGATCAGCCTTGATGACCAGATCAACCCGCAGCGTCTGGCGCGCTGGGAAAGCATCGTCGATCAATACGGCACAAGGATGCATGCGCTGACCCAAAAAGGGCGGATGGACAGTGTCTATAAACCTGCAAAACCCGCGCTTTTGTATCTGGATGATGCTGCTTGGGACAGCGCGCTCGCCGACAAGCGCGTTCTGCAATTCTCGCCCAACAAGCAGGCGACGGGCATCGGCGTGATTGACGCAGGCGCGCGCGAAGGACGGAATTTCGCCCCCGAGCGCCAACAGGAATCCATTAGCCTTTTCAGTGCTTTAGCCGCTCATATTCGCGCGAAAATGGAGCTTGGTCCCGTGATCGTCGCATCTTATTCCGAGGGCGCACGCGAGCGCCTGATGGGGTTGATTGAGGACGAAGGGCTTGCCGAAACGATCCCCGTCAGCAACTTTGGTCGGGTTGGCAAACGCGGATTGCATCTGGCGGTCTGGACCTTGGATGCGGGCTTTGAGGCTGGCGACTTTACGGCGATTTCCGAACAGGACGTGCTGGGCGATCGTCTGATCCGATCCAGCAAACGCAAGCGGCGGGCCGATAATTTTCTGACCGAAGCCAATAGTCTCACCCCTGAGGATCTTGTGGTGCATGTCGATCACGGCGTCGGGCGCTTTATGGGGCTTGAGGTTGTGACGGCGCTGGGCGCAGCCCATGAATGCCTGCTGATTGAATATGCCGAAAATTCAAAGCTTTACCTGCCAGTCGAGAACATCGAGCTGCTATCCAAATACGGCCATGAAACAGGGCTTTTGGACAAGCTTGGCGGTGGGGCTTGGCAGGCAAAGAAGGCCAAGCTTAAGGAGAGAATCCGCCAGATTGCAGAGCGTCTTATTCGCGTCGCGGCGGAGCGCGCCTTGCGGACGGCACCCGTTTTGGACCGGCCCGACGGGCTTTGGGATCAATTTCTGGCGCGTTTTCCTTATGTGGAAACCGACGACCAGTTAAGCGCAATTGATGACGTGCTGGCGGATTTGGGCTCAGGGCAGCCGATGGACCGCCTGATCTGCGGCGATGTCGGCTTTGGCAAAACCGAAGTAGCGATCCGCGCGGCCTTTGTGGCGGCCATGTCAGGCGTGCAGGTAGCCATCATCGCGCCCACCACGCTTTTGGCGCGCCAGCACTATCAGAGTTTCGCAGAGCGTTTCCGTGGCTTTCCCATTAATGTCAGACCGTTATCGCGCTTTGTGAGTGCACGCGATGCGACGTTGACCCGCGAGGGGATCACCTCTGGCTCTGCGGATATTATCATCGGCACCCATGCATTGCTGGCGAAAGGCGTGCGGTTTGAGAACCTCGGTCTCTTAGTCATTGATGAAGAACAGAAATTTGGCGTTCAGCATAAAGAACGGCTGAAACAACTGCGCACGGACGTGCATGTTCTGACTTTAACTGCGACGCCTATTCCACGGACATTACAGCTTTCTTTGTCAGGCGTGCGGGATTTGTCGATCATCGGCACACCGCCCATCGACCGCCTTGCGATCCGCACCTATGTGTCCGAATTCGACACGATTACGATCCGCGAGGCGCTTTTGCGCGAGCATTACCGCGGCGGGCAATCGTTCATCGTGGTCCCGCGCATCTCGGATATGCCCGAGATGGAGGAATTCCTCAAAAACGAAGTGCCTGAGGTCAGCTATATTTCCGCGACAGGACAGATGGCCGCTGGGGAACTTGATGACCGGATGAACGCGTTTTACGACGGCAAATATGATGTGCTTTTGGCGACAACGATTGTTGAATCGGGCCTCGATATTCCGACAGCAAACACCATGATCGTGTGGCGGGCAGATATGTTCGGCCTCAGCCAGCTTTATCAGATCAGAGGGCGTGTCGGCCGCTCGAAAACCCGCGCATACGCCTATCTGACGACGAAGCCGCGCCAGAAACTTACCGACACCGCGCAAAAACGGCTGCGCGTGCTGGGCAGTCTCGACAGCCTTGGTGCAGGGTTCACGCTGGCGTCGCAGGATTTGGATATTCGCGGGGCGGGGAACCTGCTGGGCGAGGAACAATCGGGCCAGATGCGCGAAGTGGGCTACGAGCTTTACCAGCAGATGCTAGAAGATCAGATCAACGCGATCCGCTCTGGTCAGGCCGAAGGCATAATCGACGACGGCCATTGGGCGCCGCAAATCAACTTGGGCGTGCCCGTGCTCATCCCAGAGGACTATGTGCCCGATTTGGATGTGCGTTTGGGCCTCTATCGCCGCTTGTCGGAACTGACGACCAAGGTCGAACTCGAAGGCTTTGCTGCCGAACTTATTGACCGTTTTGGTAAATTGCCGCGTGAGGTGAATACGCTCATGCTGGTCGTGCGCATTAAGGCGATGTGTAAAAAGGCTGGGATTGCCAAGCTGGACGCAGGGCCAAAGGGCGCGACCGTCATGTTCCACAACGACAAATTCGCGTCGCCTGCGGGCCTCGTTGATTTTATCCATGACCAACGCGGCCAAGCCAAGGTCAAGGACAACAAGATTGTCATCATGCGTGATTGGGACAAGGAGCGCGACAAGATCCAAGGGGCGTTCAACATTGCCCGAGATCTTGCCGCGAAACTGGCCGAGGCGAAAAAGGCTTAAGACGCGTCAGTGGCGCGTCTTGGCCCCAGCATCCGCATCAAAATGAGACCCGAGAGGGCACAGGCTGCAACGCCTGCCGACATCACCAGCGGTGTGCCGTCGAAGGCCACGGTGATCCCCATGGCGATGACGGCTGACAGGATCGTAGAGATGCCTCCCGAAATGGATGCGGCCATGCCTGCGATTTTGCCCATCGGCTCCATGGCCAGTGCATTCAGGTTCCCGAGGGTGAAGCCGACCATGAACATCACGGATAGCGCCCAGAGGAAAAACAGCCAGAACGGAAGTGCGCCAATTGCAACAAAGAACACGGTCACAAGGCCTGCAAAGACAACTTGCCCAGACAGGGCCGTCTGGATGATCTTGCGCATGCCAAAACGCCCGACGATCTTGGCGTTGATGACGCTTGCAGACATCGTAATGATCGCGATGAGACCAAACCATTTGGGAAAGTTCTCGGCCCGATCATAATATTGTTCGAACACCGGTTGGATCAGGGAAATCTGGGAAAACAGCGCCGCGAAAAGAACCGTCTGAACGGCAACCGCATAGCGGAACACCCGGTTGCTAAAGGCAATTTTTGTGGCATCGAAGAGCGTGGCAAGCTGCATCGGGCGGCGTGCCTCCACGGGGTGTGTTTCGGGTTGTCTCAGGCCGAGCCAAAGGCTGGCAATCATTCCGAAGATCGCCATTGAGATAAAGATACCATGCCAGTCAAACGACCGCATGATCGCCTGACCGAGCAGCGGCGCAAGGGCTGGCACAAGGCCAAAGACAATCATGGCCATCGACATGATCGCGGCCATTTTCGGCCCTGAATAGGTATCGCGCACCATCGCCATGGCCGCAATACGCGGGCCGGCAACGGCAAGCCCCTGAATGAAGCGTCCTACAAGCAGGATTTCAAGTGTCGGGGCAAACGCCGCGATCAGCGCGCCCGCGATGAACCCCACATAAGGCACAAGAATGAGCGGTTTGCGTCCATAAGCGTCCGACAGCGGGCCAGCAAAGAAGGTGCCGATCCCCATGCCAAGCACAAACGCCCCGACAACGAGAGCCGCGCGTGACGGATCACTTGGGGAAAGCTCGGCCCCGATGGTTGAGAGTGCGGGCAACATGGCGTCAATCGAAAAGGCCACAGATGCAAAGAGCATCGCCACGAGAGCGACGAATTCGCGCTCGTGTAGTTTTTTGGTTGGAGCCTGCATGGCGGTCTCTTCTTTGGTTTAGGCCTCGGAGGCGGCAATTTGAGCTTGGATATCGGTGATGATCTGCACCCAAGTCTCGGTTGGCTGTGCGCCTGGCACAGCGTGCTGGTTGGCCACAATAAAGGTCGGGACCGAGTTCACACCCATTTTGCGCCTATGGGCGTCGCGGTCGCGTAGCATTTGGGTGTCTTCATCGGTGGCCAGCAGGCGCGTGACCATGGCCGCGTCCATTTCGGCCATGTCTGCGATGTCTGCCAGCACTTCATGGCTGCCGATGTCACGGCCCTCTACAAAATAAGCCTTAAACAATAGATCGACCACAAGCGACTGCCGCTGCTCAATGCCTGCCCAGTGGATCAAGCGATGCGCGTCGATCGTATTTGGCGTGACCTTCATCGCGTCGAAATTGATCAGCGCGCCGACCTTTTCGGCGTGTGCGACAACGGGCGCATAGGCTTTGACAGCGCCTTCCTTGCCGCCAAATTTTGTCTCAAGGTATTCACGCCGGTCCATCCCGCCTGCGGGCATATCTGGGTTCAACTGAAACGGGTGCCATTCGATCGCGAACGGGTGATCAGGGAACTGCAAGAGCGCCTTGTCTAGGTTGGTTTTGCCGATATAGCACCACGGGCAAATCGGATCGGAAATAATATCAAGCTTGACCATTTGCGGTCTCCCAGTCTTGGCGCAGAACGCGACGTAGCAGTTTGTTGTTGGCACCGCGCGGCAAAGTTTCAACGCGGATAAAAAGGCGCGGGCGTTTGTATCCCGCAAGATTTTCGGCGCAAAAGGCGGCGAGTTCGCTGTCATCTATCACATCTGCGCTGGTGTAAAAGGCCGCAATCACGCACACGTCCTGTTTGATTTTGACTTCCGCCGCTGCCGCTTCGTGGATCAGGGGGTGCGCGGTCAGCGCATCTTCGACCTCGATCGGGCTCACGCGGTAGCCGCCCGCGTTCATCATATCGTCGGCGCGGCCCGCGTAGGTCACAGCGCCGCCCGCATCCATTTGGCCCATATCCCCCGTCAGGAACCAGTCGCCATCGTATTTGGCGGCGGTCTCTTCGGGGGCATTGAGATACCCGAGCATCAGCCCTTGGTCCGCGCGGTGAATTGCAATGGCGCCGATCTGACCTGCTAGCACAGGGGCGCCGTTTTGGATCATCGCGACGCGCCGCCCGTCTTGCGGATACCCCGATGCGCCTGCTGGTGCGGGGCGTGTCGGGCTGCCTGAGATGAAGGTCGAACATTCCGACATCCCGAAGGCCTCGTGGATATCCGTGTCTGTCAATTTGCGCCAAAGGATGGCCGTGTCTTCTGGCAGCTTTTCGCCAGCCGAAAGCCCGTGGCGCAGATGTGGCAGGGCTGGTACAACGGCGCGCAGAAAGCGGCGATAAACGCCGGGGGCCGCGGCAAAGATGGTGGCGTTATACTGGGCAAGAAGCGCGGGCAGGGTGCCTGCGTCGGTCCCGCAGGCAGGGATCAGGGCCGTCGCCCCAAGCGCCCAAGGATCCATCAATCCCGTGCCCAGCGTATAGGTCCAGTTGAAGGCGCCCGCGTGCAACAGGCGGTCGCTTTGCTGTAACCCATACCAGCCGTCCCACATCATTTGGCGCGCCCAGACCGCACGGTGCGCATGGATCACGCCGCGCGCCTGACCCGAAGTGCCCGAGGTATGAATGATATAGGCAGGACGGTTGGGATCGCCCATCGCATAAGCAGCGGGAGGGTTATTGTAGAGCGATTGCAGGGTGTTGGCATTGAGTACTGCGCCAGAGGCGACTGGTGTCTCGTCGGACTGGATCGTGAGCGCGGGCTGGATATTGGCGCTGATCTTGGCGACTTCTGGTGCGGTGAGTTGCGCAGACAGCGGCACAGGGATCAGGTCCACCGCGATGCAGGCCAGATAGGTGATCGGAAAGTCCGCGCTATTGCCCAGACGCAGGATCACGCGGTCACCTGATTGCAAGCCAAGGCCCAGCAGACCCGTGGCACAGCCGCGCACGGCGGCGTCGATCTGTGCATAGGTCCAATCCTGCGACCCTTCAGACGCAACGATTGACAGGGCCACCTTATCTGCCAGATCGGCGGCGTGGCGCAACACATGGGCTGCCATATTGAAGGGGTTGGGTACGGGCGAAAAAGTCATTTCATATCGCTATGCGCGACGCGTGATGGTTGCAAGGGTGTTGCCCACAAAGTATGTAACTGACTATGTCTGATATAGATCCCAAAAACCTCATTCGTATTGCCCATGAAGATGGCAGCCAGACCAAGTCGCAGCCGATGGATTTGGGAGCCCGTGTGCGCGATTTACGCAAATCGCGTGATTGGACGCTAGAACGAGCGGCAAAGCAGGCGGGGCTTGCGCGCTCGACACTGTCAAAAATCGAAAACGGGCAGATGTCGCCGACCTATGACGCGCTCAAGAAGCTGGCGATTGGGCTGGAGATTTCCGTGCCGCAGCTTTTCACGCCGCCCTCGCGTGAGCAGGTCAATGGCCGCATGGCCGTGACAATGGCGGGTGAAGGCACCCATCAGATCACCACGACCTATGAGCATAACATTCTGGCCGAGAGCCTTTCGGTCAAAAAGATGCTGCCTTACCGCGCCCGCATCCGCGCCCGCGCCATGGAAGACTTTGACGGCTGGGTCCGCCATGACGGCGAAGAGTTTCTCTATGTGCTAACCGGCACGGTGACGCTATTCACCGAATTCTATGAGCCGCTCCAGTTGAAACGCGGCGACAGCGCCTATTATGACGCCACCATGGGTCACAATGTGATTTCGACCAGTGCCGATGATGCCACCCTTTTATGGGTCACGTCGCTCGTCTGAGAAAAGCCGTATCAGCAGGAGGTGGCCGATAATCAGTCCCACGATCTGCGCGCCGATGAACATCAGCACATTGGCGGGATTGATCCCCGCGAATGTATCCGTGAACCCGCGCGCAATGGTCACGGCAGGATTGGCAAAGCTGGTCGATGAGGTGAACCAATAAGCGCCTGTAATATAGAGGGCGACGAGCGTCGGGACCGTGTCGGGCTTATGCTTGACCCCGCCGAAGATCACGAAAAGAAGGCCGAAGGTCGCGATAATTTCGGAGGCCCATTGGTTCAGCCCGGTGCGAACAGTCGTGGATGTTTGTAGGATTTGCAGGTCAAACATCAGATGCGCGGCCCAGACCCCAGCAATCCCGCCGATCACTTGCGCGATGATATAAGGGGCAACACCTGCCCATGTATGCTCGCCACGCAGCGCAAAGGCGACGGTCACGACCGGATTGAAATGCGCCCCCGAAATCGGCCCGAGCGTTGTGATGATCACATAGAGGATGCAGCCTGTGGCAATCGCATTGGCAAGCAGCGCGATCGCCGTGTTCCCGCCGGCAAGCGCCTCGCCCATGATCCCGGAGCCGACGACGCCGATCAGCAGAAAGGCTGTCCCGAGTGCCTCCGCCACGATCTTTTTACGGTTAGAGTGTACCAATGCGGGT
Organism: Yoonia sp.; assembly: GCA_029252195.1. Taxonomy (GTDB): domain Bacteria; phylum Pseudomonadota; class Alphaproteobacteria; order Rhodobacterales; family Rhodobacteraceae; genus Yoonia. The sequence goes on along the minus strand of JAQXBV010000099.1, from coordinate 9,583 downwards.
CAGTTCCTTGGTGAGCGTCTCGCGGTCCATGTCCTCAAAGGGCAGCGCAAAGAGCGCTTTAGCGCGAGTCAGAAGCTTGTCGTAAGCGGTTTGAAAGGCACCCTCCCAATCGGCCTCGGGCGCGGCTGCGGGATCGTCAACGCCCCAATGCACGCGGATCGGCGCACCCGCCCAATAGGGGCAGGTTTCGCCCGCCGCCGAGCCGCAAACGGTGATCACCGCATCCATGACAGGGGCCGCATCGCCACCGAACTCGTCCCAGCTCTTGGAGCGCAGGCCAACGGTCGGGAAATGCAGATCATTGAGCAGTTGACGCGATTGCGGGTGCACCTTGCCCGCAGGCTTGGATCCCGCAGAGAAGCCCTTGATCCGCCCGTCAGACAGATGCGTAAGGATCGTTTCAAGAAGGATCGAGCGGGCAGAGTTGCCCGTGCACAAGACAAGAATATTCATAGCGGCTTTCATTTCGTTTTGTTCAATATAACTGTGTTTTGTAACAGCTATATTACAAGACGACGTCAGCGGCGCCTAAAACAACTTGGCCTGTGCCAACAGCCACACTACCTGCTGTTCTTTCAACGGCGCAGGCCGACAATGTTGTCAGAAGCGCAGCAATTGCCAAAAGTTTGATTGTCATACCAATGTCCCAAACGAGTGGGCCAGCATGACTGCTGGCCCGTTACCTTTTACTCCTCATACCACCAGACATCGGGTTGCCAACCCGGCCAATCCCCGAAGATCGGCAAATTTTCAGGGTAATGCAGGTTTTTCGCATGGGCGATCCGGCTGATATTCCACTGATAGATCGGGATCACATAGCGCCCTGCGGTCAGTACGCGGTCGAGGGCATGCACGGCGGCGACAAAATCGTCTTGGCTCTCGGATGTGAGAAGTTTGCCGATCATCGCATCAGCGGCCGCCGATTTGATGCCCATCAGGTTGCGGCCGCCAGCCTCATCGGCCCGCTCGGACCCGTAATAGGCGTATTGCTCATTGCCGGGTGAAAGCGAGACCCCGCGACGATAATAGGTGATATCAAAGTCAAAGGCATCGGTGCGTTCTTTGTATTGCGCCCCATCGACAGAGGACACGCTCGGCGTGATCCCGATACGGCCCAACGACTGTGTGTACATGTCGATGATAGCGGCATTTTCGGAGCTACCTGTTTCAAGAAGGATCTCGAAGGTAAACGGCGTGCCTTCGGCGTTTTTCAAGACGCCGTCTTGCACGGTCCAACCCGCGGCCTCAAGCTGCGCCAAGGCCTCACCGATACCTGCACGATTGCGCTCGGAGCCGTCAGAAACGGGCAGGGCATAGCCCTCCAACGTGCCGGGGATAAGCTCTGCGGCGAAAGGTTCAAGGAACGCCTTCACCTTGCCCGTTGCAGGCCCGTTATCCATGCCAAGCGGCGAGTTTGACCAATAAGACGTGATGCGCGGCTGCTGCGAGCCCGTCATCGCCTCGTTGATGAACTCGAAGTTGAAGGCCTGCATCATCGCGTCGCGGACCCGCCAATCGGCGAATTGATCACGGCGCGTGTTCATCACAAAACCTGTCATACCTGAAGGGCGTTTGTGGGGCAGAATCGATTTGACGACGTCACCACTGTTGAAGAGCGGGAAATCAAACTGGCTGTCCCATTTGGCGACGTTGAATTCGCGGTGGGTGTTCACCTCGCCGACCTTGAACGCCTCGAAGGCTGCGGTTTCATCGCCAAAGAATTCAAGCCGGATTTCGTCCAGATTGCCAAGGCCCCGCATGAAGGGGATGTCTTTGCCCCAATAATTCGGGTCGCGCTGGAACGAGATAAACCGGCCTGCCTCAAAATCCGCGAGCTTATATTCGCCCGAGACAATCGGCACGACATCAAGACCGCTTTCGCCGAATTCGAGCCCCTCCCACTGTGTTTTCTTCAAGATCGGGCGCAGACCGGCCAAAAGGGCCAGCTCGCGGTCCGCTTCGTTGAAGGTGAATTTCACTGTGCGGGGGCCGGTTTGCTCCATTGAGGCGACCTTGGCCCAAAACCCGCGATAGCGGCCATGGCCTTGCGTGCCCAATGTCTCGTAAGACCACATCACATCTTCAACCGTGATCGGCGAGCCATCCGTGAAGGTCGCGTTTGCACGCAGCGTGAATTCAACCCACTCGCGATCAGGGCCGGTTTCAATCGTTTCGGCAATCACCCCGTAAAGCGAAAACGGCTCATCGAGCGAACGGCCCATCAAACTGTCGCCTGTGAGGTACTGTAACTGCCAGTGCACGTTGCCCTTCAGGATATAGGGATTGAGGCTGTCAAAGGTGCCGACGTTGGCTGTGACGATCTTACCGCCCAAGGGCGCATCGGGATTTGCATAAGGGAGCGACACGAAATCTGGTGGCAGGGCAGGCTCACCATACATAGCTATGCCATGCTTTGGTTCGGCCATGGCCGCTGATGCGCCCACAATTAAAGCGGCAGACGCCCCCATGCGGCGAAGTAACGTGAAAAACTCTGGTTTCATTTTGGCAACAATTCCTCTGATCCCTGTATCTATTGAAGATGAGCCTAGAGAGGGTTCTGAGACTTTTCAAACTTTTAGCTTGGATTTGCGCAAGCAATTGCTTATACCGATCTCACTGCTCGATAGGTTTCTTGCCTGTATGAAACCTGCCTCAATAACTTTACGCCCGCCTTGTGCGGGCGTTTTTTTTCGTGGTTTTGTTGGGGTTTTGCGCAGCGTCACATCATCAAAAACAACTCAGGGAATCGGTCTCGGGTTTGGCCTACATTCTGTGGTGGTCATTGCGGGTGCAGCATCTATATTTGCGATCAATTGCTGAATTGGATTGGAGAGTCGCAGATGTCACTGAATGGAAAAACCGCCGTCATTACGGGATCAAACTCTGGGATCGGGCTTGGAATCGCACGCGAATTGGCCCGTGCGGGGGCAAATGTGGTGCTCAACTCCTTCACGAATCGTGATGAAGATCACGCGCTGGCGGCTGAAATCGCCGCGGAATTCGGGGTCGAGGCCCGCTATGTCGCTGCCGATATGTCAAAAGGTGCCGATTGCCGCCGCCTGATTGCCGAGGCCGATTGCGATATTTTGGTCAATAACGCGGGTATCCAGTTTGTTGCCCCGATTGATAGTTTTCCGACCGACAAGTGGGATACGATCATTGCGATTAACCTGAGTTCCGCGTTTCACACGACAGCCGCCGCATTGCCCGCGATGCGCGAAAAGGGCTGGGGCCGCGTGGTCAACATCGCCTCCGCCCATGGTCTGACAGCCTCGCCCTATAAATCCGCCTATGTGGCAGCGAAACACGGGATCGTCGGGTTCACCAAGGTGACGGCGCTTGAAATGGCGGGCAAAGGCGTGACCTGTAACGCGGTGTGTCCAGGCTATGTGTTGACGCCCTTGGTCGAGGCACAGATCCCCGATACAATGAAAGAATACGGAATGGACCGCGAGACCGTGATCCGCGAGGTCATGTTGGCCCGCCAACCCTCTAAGGAATTCGCGACCGTCGAACAGCTTGGCGGCACGGTAAATTTCTTGTGCTCGGATGCAGCCGCCCAGATCACCGGCACGACAATCAGCGTCGATGGCGGCTGGACGGCGCTTTAAAGCAAGAGCATCACAGCCAGCACCCACATCACCAGACCGATCAACAGGTCCAGCACTTGCCAAGCCCGCGCTGACTGCATGATCGGTGCGAGCAGGCGGGCGCCGTAGCCGAGACCAAAGAAGAAGACGAACGACGACAAAACCGCGCCCAGACCAAAGGCATAGCGCTCGACGTTCATCTGATACTGCGTCGAAATCGCCCCGATCAGGCCAAGCGTATCCAGATAGACATGCGGGTTCAGCCAAGTGAAAGCGGCGGCTGTGGAAAGTGTCGCCCAAAGCCCGGCGGACTGTCCTGCGAGGTGCAAATGGTAGTGCCCCTGATAGGCCGCCCAAATACGCTGTGCGCCGTAGACCAGCAGAAAAGCCGCACCGCCCCAGCGCATGATCTGCGGCAAGAGGGGCCATTGCGTCACGATGGCGGCAAAGCCCAAGACGCCTGCCGTGATCAGGATCGCATCTGAAACAGCACAAAGCAGACAGAGCCAAAACACATGTTTGCGGATCAGACCTTGCCGCAAGACAAAGGCGTTTTGCGCCCCGATCGCGAGGATCAGCGAAAAGCCGGTCGCAAATCCTGTAAACGCCGCCTGGATCATTTACTTAACTGCGACGCGGGTTTATCGTTTGGGTAAACCAGACCCGCAGAGATCACGAGCTTTGCTGCGTCTTCGACGGTCATATCCAACTCTTTGATGTCCGAGCGCGGCAAAAACAGCAGGAACCCCGAGGTGGGGTTCGGTGTCGTGGGTAAGAACACGGTCGCGATTTCGCCGTCTTCATCAGAAAGCTTGGTGTGGATTTCACCCTTTGCATTGGTGGACACAAAGGCAATCGCCCAGATGCCCGGACGTGGATATTCCACAAGGCAGGCCTTATCAAAGGAGGTATCGCGCTGCGAAAACACCGTTTCCGCGATTTGCTTCACACCGTTATAGATCGAGCGCACGACGGGCATGCGATCCACGATCCGCTCGCCCCAACGCAAGAACGAGCGCCCCAAAATCCCTTTGCCGATCCAGCCCACAAGGATCGTGAAGACCAGAAAGACCACAACGCCAATGCCGCGCACGTTGACGGTGATCGGCGGCGATCCTTCCGTGTGGAAGAAATGGTTGATGAGTTCTTCTGGGTGATAAGCGCGCGGCACGAAAGGCCAGACCCAGCCGTCCACCCAGCCGACAACCGTCCAGATCAGCCAAAAGGTCAAACCGATAGGCGCAACAATGATCAAACCCGCAAGGAAGTTCCCCCGGATACGGGCAAAAAGCCCACGTTTGGTCTTTTTGTCGTCGATTAAGTGATCAATTTGCATGCTGTTCAGCCCTTGGTTTCAACACATCTATGAAGTGCCGCCCCGCAAGACAAGTGATGGAACGGTTAACCTTGTGGTTTGACCATTTCAGCTGCGATTTTGGCCGCAAGCGCCGCATTATTGCGCACCAATGCGATGTTCGCTGTCAATGAGCGGCCTTCGGTCAGGGTGAAAATACGGTCGAGCAAAAACGGAGTCACGGCTTTGGCGCTGATCTTTTGGGCCTCGGCCTCCGCAAGGGCTTGCGCAATCACAGGCGCAAGGATGTCGGCTGCGATCTCGGCGTCTTTGGGGATCGGATTGCAGATAAGCTGACCACCGGCCAGCCCCATGGCGGTGCGCGTGATCTGCGCGCTTGCGATTTGGGCGGCAGTATCCATCCGCAAAGGTGCGGGCATGTCGGACGTGGCAGACCAGAAGGCGGGCAGGCTGTCTTGACCGTAAGCGATGACGGGTACGCCGAGGGTCTCCAAGACTTCGAATGTTTTCTCAAGGTCGAGGATCGCCTTGGCCCCTGCGGCCACCACTGTGACCGCCGTTTGGGCCAGCTCGTGCAGGTCTGCGGAAATGTCAAAGGTGGTTTCTGCGCCACGATGCACGCCGCCTATGCCGCCTGTGGCGAAAACAGAGATACCCGCCAGTTGGGCCGCGATCATCGTGGCTGCAACAGTGGTCGCGCCAGTCCCGCCCATGGCAATGCAAGAGGCCATATCAGCGCGCGAGAGTTTGGCCACGTGCTGTGCTTGGCCAAGGCTGTCGAGCACGTCGGCCTCAAGCCCGATGTGCAATGCGCCGTTCATAACAGCGATCGTCGCAGGGGTGGCGCCGGCATCACGCACGTCTTGCTCCACGATCCGCGCAGTTTCGACGTTTTGCGGAAAGGGCATGCCGTGGGTGATGATCGTGCTTTCAAGCGCGACGATGGCGGTGCCTGCCTTGCGGGCGGCGGCGACTTCTTTGCTGAATACCATAGGGAAGGTCATAGAGGTGTTTCTCCTGAAACATAGGTGGCTGCCGCATTTGAGGCGCTGGTGAGCGCCGAGGCGCGGTCCATGCCTTGCGCCTCGGATGCGATATGAGCGGCCATGAATGTATCTCCTGCACCGGTCACACGAGTGACCATCACAGCGGGTGGCGTATGGGTGATGATGTCGCCTGCAGTGCCTTCGGCCGCTGCATTGCCCCCGTCGGTGACGAGCACGCGGTGCGCACCACGCTTCAAAAGCCCCGCAGCGCCGTCGGTCGCGGTTTCAAAGGTGGTTTGGCACAAGAGGCCCGCCTCTTCGAGGTTCACATAGAGCGTGGCCGTGGGGTGGTCCATCAACGCCAAAAGCCGCGCGGCCTTCCCGGGCGAAGCAGGGGCCACGCGCAGGTCTGCGTTGATGAAAAGCGGCGAGGTGGCGATAATTTGCAGCAGCTCTTCGGTCAGGTTGCCGTCGAGCGCGACGGTGCCTTGATAGGGTGCCTCAGCCGAGCCGAGCCGCCCGTCACGCAGAGGGCGCAAGATCTTGTCACCCGCAGCCTCTAGTGAATGCGCGTCGGCGATGGCCGCGATCAGGCCGTTTGCCCCTTCGATGGCCATATAGACGTCGGTGGGCAGGTCGTCAGAGCGGTAAAGATGATTGGTGACAAGGCCCATCCGGTTGGCCTCGGCCACAAGCTCTTCACCCTCCGCATCACGCCCGATCGCAGAGAGGAGGGCAGGCGTCATGCCAAAGCGCCGCAGCGCCATCGCGATATTCATCGCAACGCCGCCCGGCAGGCGGGTGATCCGCCCCGGCACGTCAGAACCCACGCGCATATGATTGGCCGCGCGCCCGATCACATCCCACAGGACGGACCCAATACAAAGGATATCAGCGTTTTGTGTCATGCATTGCTTTTGGCCGAGCCGCAAAGATTGCGCAAGTCACGGCGCTTGAAAAGTCAGGTTCGCCCAAAGGGTTTCGTAGACCGCACCCGAGGCCTCGGCTTTCTCTTCTGACGGTTCGCGCAAGACCACCGCATCGGCCATATAGCTAAAGCCTGATTTCACAGGGATCGTGGCAATCCCCTGCGCATCGGTGCGCACCAGAAAGATCGTGACTGTCTCGTCTGGTGCCTTCTCGAAAATCTCGATCTGGCTATCGGCGCGCACGTCTGCCTGATAGTAAAGCTGCAGCTGCATCCCCTCTGAAAGGTCATCGGTGTAAGGATTTGTGAGCGCAACGATTTCTGTTTCCATCCCGAATCGGCGGTCCGCGCCTTCGCTATTGCCGACCCCGATCAGGGTCTTTGAAAAGCGTGCATAGAGTTCTTTGAATTTTTCCATCGGCAAGCCGCGCTCTTGGTGGCGGGCCAGAAGATCGCCAAAATCTTTATGCTCCGCGAATTTCGCGAATTTCTCCCAGTTTTCATAATCGACGGTAGAATAGCGCGCATGATAGGCAAGCACATTGAGCCCTTCGGCAAGAGCGGGCATATCCAGCGCAGGCGTATCGCCCGCACGTCCCGGCACATCTATCGATTTGTCGCCCGTAAAGTCCTTGAAGTGCACAAAGCGTTGCGGCACGTAGGGCAGGGTAACCCCGTCAAAGTTCTGCCCATTGACAATATCGCCTGTCAGCCTACCGTCTGCTGCGACTCGATAGGCGGTCGGTTGAAGCCAGAATTCATGCCCTAGAGCGGGGCCCGCACAGATTGCAAATAAGAGAGCCAGTTTCCGCATGACACGATCCTTTTCCGTTTCCTCCAAACTGTCCTTTGTCCGGCTGTTGTCAAGCGCACTATTGATCTGGCTCACGGCATTGTCACCCGCACGCGCCCATGAGGTGCTGCCCTCGATCGCCGACATGACCCAAGACGGCGATGTCTTGGTTTTCGATGTGCGGCTCAATCTTGAAAGCTTTCTCGCGGGAATCGACATGACGGCCGTGACGGATACGGCCACAGCGCCCGAAGCCACGCGTTATGACACCCTGCGTGCGATGGCACCGGCAGAGCTTGAGGCCGAGTTTGCGGCGTTTTGGCCCCAGATGGCCACCGCAATGACGATTTTAGCAGACGGGACGCCCGTGGCGCCCGCGTTCGTCTCGGTCGCGATTGATCCGATTGGCGATGTGGAGGTCACCCGCGCGTCGCAACTGCAATTCACCGCAACCTTGCCACAGGGCACGCAGACCGTGCAGGTCGGATGGGCGTCTGAATTCGGGGTTTTGGTCCTGCGTCAAATGGGCGTGGACGCCCCCTATGACGGCTATCTTGAGGCTGGCGCAATGTCGGATCCGATTACCCTTGCAGGCGGCGATCAGGCAACCGGCTGGGAGACGTTCGCGCGCTACATCCCGATCGGGTTTGATCATATCGTGCCCAAAGGGCTTGATCACATCCTGTTTGTGCTTGGCCTGTTCTTTTTGTCAGCCCGCATGCGTCCGCTGTTGACGCAAGTGTCGCTTTTCACGCTGGCCCATACGATCACCTTGGCGCTCGCAGCCCTCGGGATCGTCGTGATCCCCGGCAGCATTGTAGAACCCTTGATTGCTGCCTCGATCGTCTATGTCGCGGTCGAGAATATCTTCATGAGCCACCTCAGCCGCTGGCGGCCCTATATCGTCTTTGGTTTCGGGTTGCTGCACGGGCTTGGCTTTGCCTCTGTTCTGGCCGAATTCGGGTTGCCTGAAAACACCTTCGTGCCTGCGCTGATCGGGTTCAATGTGGGCGTTGAAGTGGGTCAACTTGCCGTGATCAGCGTCATGTTCTTATGCGTCTGGCAGGCCCTGCGCGTGGATCGCGGGCGCAACGAGGTGTCTCAGGGTTTTGTGCTTTATGGGATGTTGATTGCGGCAAGTGCCGCATTGATCTGGTTGAACCCTACCATGATCTCAGCGGCGATTGAGGCCCCGACATGGCTGTTCGGGGCGCCGCTGCTGGCGATCTTTGCGCTTTCCCTCGGGTCGATCCATCTGCGCGACCACCTCGATAGCTACCGTCGCATCGTGGCAATCCCTGCCTCTGCGGCAATCGCATTTGTCGGGGCCTATTGGTTCATCGAACGGGTGTTTTTGTAAGAAACCGCAGCACTTTTGCCAAAATACCCCCGCCTCAGGTATCGCCCCTTGCACCATAGCCAAACAGCAGCTAAAGGGGCGGCACGAAATCCCCAGACGGGGGCGGGTCCTTTGGGGAGAAATCCCAAATGATCCACCGGTTGTCGCAACCCTGCGCCTTCACCCTCCGTCCTAGGTCAAAACCGGAAAAGGAATACCAACATGGCTCTTCCAGAGTTCACCATGCGCCAATTGCTTGAAGCAGGCGTTCACTTTGGCCACCAGACAGCGCGCTGGAATCCAAAGATGCAAAACCACATTTACGGCAGCCGCAACGGCATCCACATCATGGACCTGACACAGACAGTTCCAATGTTGGCTGAAGCTCTGCAGGTTATCCGCGACACAGTCGCAAAGGGCGGTCGCGTTCTTTTCGTTGGCACAAAGCGTCAGGCTGCAAAGCCAATCGCTGATGCAGCAGAGCGTTGCGCGCAGTTCTACATGAACCACCGTTGGCTCGGCGGCACACTCACAAACTGGCAGACTGTGTCCCAGTCCATCAACCGCCTGAAGGCGATTGACGAGGCTTCCGAGAACGGTTTCGCTGGCCTGACCAAGAAAGAGCGTCTTGG
>JAQXBV010000098.1 GCA_029252195.1 Yoonia sp. | reverse complement strand
ATGCTGTGATTGTATTGGCCAGCAAACATGCAATCGTCATTGGTCCGACGCCGCCCGGCACCGGGGTAATGGCACCTGCAACCGCGGCACAGCTCGCATAATCCGCATCGCCCACAAGGCGTGTACCACCGTCGGCTTTTTCAATGCGATTGATTCCAACGTCGATAACCGTCGCACCGGGCTTAATCCAATCACCGATCACCATTTCGGGCCGGCCAACAGCGGCCACGACGATATCTGCGCGGCGTACAACCTCGGCCAGATCCTTCGTGCGGCTATGCGCAATTGTGACCGTGCAGCTATCGCCCAATAGCAATTGCGCCATCGGCTTGCCCACGATGTTGGAACGCCCAACAACCACGGCATTGAGCCCAGAGAGGCTCCCGTGATGGTCGCGCAGCATCATCAGACAGCCAAGTGGGGTGCAGGGCACCATGGATTTCTGCCCAGTGCCCAGAAGGCCCACGTTCGAAATATGGAACCCGTCAACGTCTTTGGCAGGATCGATGGAATTGATCACAAGATCGCTGTCCAGATGGTCCGGCAAGGGCAATTGCACCAGAATACCATGCACCTCAGGGTTATTGTTCAGCTGATCAATCAGCGCCAGCAAATCGGCTTCGGTGATATCTGCGTCGCGCTTGTATTCAAAGCTTTCCATGCCGACTTCGACGGTTTGCTTCCCCTTGGAGCGCACATAGACTTGGCTCGCAGGGTCTTCACCGACCAAAACGACAGCCAGACCGGGTGTGATCCCATGCTCTTCCTTCAATCGGGTGACATGGGCGGCCACCTTCTCGCGGACTGTTGCGGCAAAGGCTTTTCCGTCGATCACTGTCGCTGTCATGGTCTCATCTTCCAAAATCTAAAGAACCCCATAGGGCAAGGGAAACGGCGCGAGGACAAACGCCCCGCGCCGCATATGTTTAGAACAAGCCTTCGATCTGGCCTTCGGCGTTAAGCATAATGCTCTCGGCGGATGGGACGCGTGGCAGACCGGGCATCGTCATGATCTCACCGCAGATAACGACGACAAAGCCGGCACCAGCAGACAGGCGGACTTCACGCACAGGCACAGAGTGGCCTGTAGGTGCGCCGCGACGCTCCGGGTCGGTCGTGAAGGAGTACTGGGTTTTTGCCATGCAGATCGGCAGATTTCCATAGCCCTGCTCTTCCCACTCCTTAAGCTGCGTACGGATCTTTTGATCGGCCAGCACTTCGTCGGCGTGGTAGATACGCTTGGCAATAACGTTGATCTTGTCCAGCAGCTTCATCTCGTCCGGGTAAAGCGGCGCAAAGTTGGAAATGCCGCTCTCGGCCACTTCCGCGACCTTCTTGGCCAGCGCCTCAGAGCCCTTGGAGCCGAATTCCCAGTGCTGGGACAGGATCGCCTCGGAGCCTTGGGTCTTGACATAGTCCTTCACGGCTTGGATTTCGGCCTCTGTGTCGGTGACAAAGTGGTTGATGGCGACAACAACAGGCACGCCGAACGACTTGAGGTTACCAATGTGGCGGCCAAGGTTTGCACAGCCAGACTTCACCGCATCAACGTTTTCGGCACCAAGATCGGCCTTGGCGACACCGCCGTTCATCTTCATCGCGCGCACTGTGGCCACGAGGACCACGCAATCAGGTGCGAGACCTGCCTTGCGGCACTTGATGTTGAGGAACTTTTCAGCGCCCAAATCAGCACCAAAACCAGCCTCAGTCACAACGTAATCGGCAATCTTGAGCGCCGTTGTTGTTGCAGTCACAGAGTTACAGCCGTGTGCGATGTTGGCGAACGGGCCACCGTGTACAAACGCAGGGTTGTTCTCAAGGGTCTGCACGAGGTTCGGCTGCATCGCGTCTTTCAGCAGAACGGTCATCGCGCCGTCAGCCTTGATATCACGGCAATAAACTGGTGAACGGTCACGACGATAGGCCACGATCATGTCGCCCAGACGGGACTGCAAATCCTTCAGGTTCTTGGCAAGGCAAAGGATCGCCATAACCTCGGAGGCAACCGTGATGTCAAAACCGGTCTCGCGCGGGAAGCCGTTTGCAACGCCACCGAGCGACACGTTGATCTGACGCAGCGCGCGGTCGTTCATGTCGAGAACGCGACGCCAAACAACGCGGCGAATGTCGATCTCAAGGCTATTGCCCCAATAGATGTGGTTGTCGAGCATCGCAGAAAGCAGGTTGTGCGCGGAAGTGATCGCGTGGAAGTCGCCTGTAAAGTGCAGGTTCATCTCTTCCATTGGCACGATCTGCGCCATGCCACCACCAGCAGCCCCGCCCTTCATGCCGAAGTTTGGCCCAAGCGATGCTTCACGGATACACACGGCGGCTTTTTTACCGATACGGTTCAGACCATCGCCAAGACCAACAGTCGTGGTTGTCTTACCTTCGCCCGCAGGTGTCGGGTTGATCGCTGTCACAAGGATCAGCTTGCCGTTTGGACGATCCTGTACGGAATCGATAAAGCGCTGGCTGACCTTTGCTTTGTCGTGGCCATAAGGCAGCAGATCGTCTGTGCCGATCCCCAGCTTTGCACCAATCTCTTGGATCGGAAGCTTATTCGCGGCGCGCGCGATTTCGATGTCTGTCTTATAGGCCATGTAAGTTTTCCCTGTGCGCGAGCCGACGGCTCATAATTCCTGACCCATGTGTAGCGAGGTGAATTGCGACCTCGAAACGCGATTGCGACATTTTGCCCCTCGGAATCGTCGGGTACCGTGAATAGCGTTTCTGATGCGAAACGAAAGCGCCCGTTTAGGGACGCCACGCGCGCTGGTCTGGTACATGCAGGCGCAGCTTGTCGCCAAGCTTGATCGTGCCCTCGCGCTGGACCCAAGCGGTGACGCCCCGCTTGCCCGTAGCTGCAGATTTGAAAGGTTTTCCGTGGGTCGGATGTTCGGCCTCAATTTCGCGGGCGGGCAGATTGCAGGGACGGTTTTCCATATCAACGACGATCGTGGTGCCATTGGGGGCCTGCAACCGCGACGACGGCGGAACATGGGTAAAATCCGAAATGCCTTTGACGACGATTGAGCAGCCCAAAAGCGCAGGGTCGAGCCAGTCCAATCCACAGGCGGCGGCGATCGCGTCAATCTCTTCTTGGGATAAAACCGACAACTGCCGCTCGTTGCGGATTTCGGTCCCTTGTTTCCAAAGGAATTTCACACGAACACAAGATGCACGTGTCAGACCGCTATGCACCTCGTCCTGTGCCCCTGCATAGGTGAGCTGCAACCTATCGCGCGCCGCACTGCGTAATCCTGCGTCGGGCGGCACCGTGCCAAGCCATGTGATTTCACCATATTGTTCTGTCGGGGCTAATGCGGGCATGAAAATCTCCAGTTGTTCGGCCCTTGGTAACGGGGGCGGGCAACAGGTTCAAATCGCAATTTGTGACGATGGGTGTCACGAAAAACGCCGCCCCATTTCTGGAGCGGCGTGATGTGTTATGGTGTTGGCTCTGGCTCTAGTCCCGTATCGGGCGCCTTGGGCTTCTTCGGTTTCGTCTTTGGGATCGACGTGACTGAACTGCCGCTTTCAGGCGGGGTATCGTCGGCGTCGTCACCACGGTTCAACACCTCGCCCGCGATCACCTTGGTAATCTCGTTGCCCGTGAGCGTTTCATACTCAAGCAACCCCTGTGCCAAACGTTCAAGATCCTCTGCCTTTTCGGTCAGAACCCGCTTTGCGGTCTCGTAACCTTCGTCAATAAAGCGGCGCACCTCTTCATCAATCAGCTTTTGGGTTTCGGCAGAGTGGTTTGTGCCACCGCTATACGATCCCAAATGAGACTGCTGTTCGTTGGCATAGTCGATATGGCCGATCTTTTCAGAGAAGCCGAATTGCGTGACCATAGCACGGGCGATGCGCGTAACTTGCTGGATGTCCGACGTGGCACCTGAGGTCACATGTTCATGGCCGAAAATCAGCTCTTCGGCGACCTTACCGCCCATCGCCATCGCAATCTTGGACTTATACTTGCGGTAGCTGACAGAGAGTTGGTCACGCTCGGGCAAAGACAACACCAGACCCAACGCACGACCGCGCGGAATGATCGTCGCCTTATGGATAGGATCGTGATCGGGCACGTTCAGGCCCACAATCGCATGGCCTGCTTCGTGATAGGCTGTCAGCTTCTTCTCGTCGTCGGTCATAACCATCGAGCGACGCTCTGCGCCCATCATGACCTTATCCTTTGCGGATTCGAAATCATGCATGGTGACAAAGCGGCGACCAATACGGGCTGCCATCAAAGCGGATTCGTTGACCAAGTTGGCCAGATCAGCCCCCGAGAAACCCGGTGTACCGCGCGCGATAATGCGCAGGTCAACATCCGGACCAAGCGGCACCTTGCGAGCGTGCACAGCCAGAATTTTCTCACGGCCCTTGATGTCTGGGTTCGGCACCTGAATTTGACGGTCAAAACGACCGGGACGCAGCAAGGCTGGGTCCAAAACATCAGGGCGGTTGGTCGCGGCCACAATGATCACACCTTCGTTGGCGTCAAAGCCGTCCATCTCGACCAACAACTGGTTCAAGGTCTGCTCGCGCTCATCGTTACCGCCGCCATGGCCAGCGCCACGCGAGCGACCAACAGCGTCGATCTCGTCGATAAAGATGATACAAGGCGCGTTCTTTTTGCCTTGCTCGAACATGTCGCGCACACGGGATGCGCCGACACCGACGAACATTTCAACAAAGTCAGAGCCAGAAATCGTAAAGAACGGCACGCCAGCCTCGCCCGCAATCGCGCGCGCGAGCAGCGTCTTACCAGTACCTGGAGGACCAACGAGCAGCGCACCTTTTGGAATCTTACCACCAAGGCGGCTAAATTTCTGCGGGTTGCGCAGGAATTCAACGATCTCTTCGAGCTCTTCTTTGGCTTCATCAATGCCTGCCACGTCATCAAACGTCACACGGCCATGCTTTTCAGTCAGCAGCTTGGCCTTGGATTTACGAAAGCCCATAGCGCCGCCCTTACCGCCGCCTTGCATGCGGTTCATGAAGTAGACCCACACGCCAATCAGCAGAACAAATGGCAAAAGGCCGACAAGGAATGTCTGAAGACCCGACTGCTCTTGCGCTTTTGCGGCAACGGGAACGTTCTGTTCCAAGAGCAAATCAGTAACCTTAGCGTCCCATGGCAAGATGGTCACATAGTCCTGACCGTCGGTGCCCCGATAACGGACTTGTTCGCCATCCAAGGTCGCTTGCGACACGGTTCCGCTTTCGACGGCTGCAACAAATTCGGAATAACTTTTTGCGTTGCTCATTGCCGTATTGGACGATCCGCTAAACAAATTGAAAAGCGCGAGCACCAATAGGAACAAGACGACCCAGAAAACGATGTTACGTGTGTTGCCCAAGGGGACACTCCTTAAATTCGGGAAAGAGAGGCGACAGAGTCGCGTCAAACGTTTCCTTTAAAATAGAGGCTAAACCCTAATCTTCAATGCGCAACCAAAGAAGAATGGAAATCCGCGACAATCCGCGCTGCCCAGCCTTGCGAATAGCCTGCCAATGGGGCGGAAACAAGGTGATCGCCGCGCCAAATTGCGGGGCTGGCCATTAAAGAGGCACGCGGCAGGCCAGCATCTCGCCAATCGGGACAGTCGACGATTCCCTCGCCCAAGGCGCGCACCTGCAAATCGGCGGCGTGTGGTCCGTCAAATGCCCAGCGGCCATCCCAAATCTCATCGGTTTTGCAGACCGTCGTCCGCACCGCATTGAGTTCGCGCATAAACCGCAATTGCCCATCCTTCAGGGTCACAATCGCACCGCCAAGCGTATGCGTGCCCTCAAGTGCAAGCCCCTCCATCAAATGCTGCATCGACGTCAGACGCGGTGGATAGGGCATATGCCCCATCCATTGGATGGCCTTCGCACGCAGACGGCGCGCAATTTCATCGGGCACATCGGGGCGCTGCGGCATGATCAAATCCGCGCCTTCGGCCACGGCCAGACGGCGGGCCTCTTGTGCGGTATAATATTCCAGCGCATCGCGGGCTTGCCGCATCACGATACTACTATGCTGCAAGGCGTCCGCGCCAAGGCCCAGACCTTCCAGCTCGGCCAAAGCCTTGCGCACGCGGACCCGCTCGAAATCGACGTCATAGTTTGACGGGTCTTCGACCCACTTTACGTCATTACGCGTCAGATAATCGCGCAATTGCTTGCGCGTCACCATCCAAAGCGGTCGGGCATAGCGCATGCCACCCCGCTCAAATTCGGTATCCATCGCGGCCAAACCATCAACACCCGCCTTGCGCGACAAGCGCATCACAAATGTCTCGGCGCCGTCATCCTTGGTATGCCCCAAGACAATGCCGCCAACGCCGTTGCGCTGCGCCCAATCGGCCATCAGACGGTAACGGGCGTCGCGGGCCACGGCCTGCAAATTCCCGTGTCCGTCCCAATCTTGCCAAAGCAAAATCTCATGGGGCACGCCAATTTCGGCGCAAAATTTGGCGACAGCGGCGGCCTCGCGGTCCGATCCATCGCGCAAACCGTGATCGACCGTGACAGCCGCAATCGGGCGGCCTGTTTGCGCCGACCAACGGGCGAACAAGTGCAGCAAAGCCATACTATCGCCGCCGCCAGACACGGCGACACCAATCTTGGCAGGAGGGTCACGAAAGGCACGCGAAATCCAGTGAACGAGCCGGATATCCTCACCCGTAGGCGGGATTAATTGCATGCAAAAGTGGCCATCATGTCGCGGGCATCGGCCTCGGCAGGGCTTCCGGGGAAGCGCACGCCAACCTCGGCCAATGTGACACAAGCGTCTTGAATTTGGCCAATCGACCCCAACGAAAACCCCAGCTTGAACAATGCGTCAGGCGCCTTGTCACCCTCAGGCTTGGCTGAGAACGCTTCGAGATAGGCGCGGGCGGCGTTTGTCATCTCGCCCAAACCCTCAAGCGCTTCACCACGCAAATAAGCGGCTTCGGCGGCTACGGGAGACCCCGGATAGGACGTGCCAAAGGTCGCAAGCTGGTCCGCGGCGCCGCGAAAGTGACCTGATGCGAGCGCCTCCTGCGCCCGCTCAAAGTCTTCTTTTTCGCCAATCGCGAGCTCTGGGCCGGTCGTGGGAAGCGGGGCGGGTTCGGCCGTTGGGACGCTGGTGAAATTATCCACGCCCCCCAATGTCGGGGTGTCGCCAAGGCTGCCGATATCACAGCCGTCTTCCAGCTCGCACAGGCGGAATTCAAGATCGCCAATACGGTTCGTGCCATCGGTTGTGACGCGGTTCACGCGGTTCTCGACCTCTTCTGTCTTTGAGGTGAGGCGGACCAACTCCGCCTCAATCGCGTTCAAACGGTCCAGCGGGGTGTTCCCCACCGACCCCATCGTCAACGCACCGGTCGTTGACAGCTCGGAGCGCAACCGCTGAACATCGGTATAGAGCACCGTCAATTGCTGACGGATATCGGCCAAAGTCGTATCTTGGGCAAAGGCCGCAGGGGCGCTTAGTCCAAGAGCCAAAATCAGGGCAAGACGGTGCATCATACGCGACATTCCTTAGCTAAGAGAGGCGATCGAAATCACGGTCACCGCACGACGGTTTTTGGCGTAGCACGACTCGTCCGAGCAGATTTCAATCGGGCGCTCCTTGCCGTATGACGTCACGCGCAGACGGTCCGATGGCACACCTTGAGAGACGAGGAACTCGCGCGCAGCATTGGCACGGCGGAACCCGAGGCCGATGTTATATTCGCGGGTGCCCACTTCGTCAGCGTGGCCTTCGATAATCGCGAGGTAATCCGCGTTTGTCTGCAACCAGCGCGCTTGACCAATCAGGATCTGCTTGCCCTGCTCTGTGAGCGTGGACGTATCAACCGCAAACAATACGCGGTCGCCAATTGTCTGGTTAAAGAAAAGCGGGCTGGTTGGATCATTGGCGCCCCCAAGATTGGTGGCCGCATTCGGATCAAAGGCCCCTCCGCCATTCGCAGCGCCACCTCCGGCCCCGCCAAAACGATCAGGGCGTGTGCAAGCGGCGGCGGTAAGAACCAGCCCGATCAGGGCGGCTTTGGTTATCATATTCATTCTCAAGTTTCCATTTCTGCTCTTTTGCGATGACATTAGCATGGAATGCCCCCGCTTGGAAATAACGCGTTGTTACGGCTGGAGAGGGCCCCATGACGGGTCGGAGGCTCCGCCCTGAATAGGAACCGGCTTCAGGTTGCGGCCCGAAATATCGACCGAATAGAGCGACGACGTGCCACCAGCGCCTTGGGTTTCACGCATGAACATCAGGACGCGCCCGTTTGGCGACCATGTTGGACCCTCATCAAGGAAAGACGCGGTCAGCAGGCGCTCTTCAGAGCCGTCCGTGCGCATCACGCCAATGTGGAAGCGGCCCGCGTTTTGCTTGGTAAACGCCACCAGATCGCCGCGCGGTGACCAAACGGGCGTGCCATAGCGGCCCTCACCAAAGGAGATACGGCGCGGCTCGCCGCCATTGGCGGACATGATATAAAGCTGCTGGGACCCGGACCGGTCGCTCTCGAAGACAATCTGAGCGCCATCGGGCGAGAAGCTGGGCGCGGTCTCAATCGACGGCGCTTCGGTCAAGCGGGAGCTGGCACCCGTCACCAGATCGGTGCGGTAAATATCCGTGTTCCCGCCATTGGCGAGGCTATAGATCACCTGACGGCCATCATTAGAGAACCGTGGGCTAAACGCCATCTCTCCGTCAGCGGTTGTAATTTGCTGGCGACCGACAGAGGCCACATCCAAGACGTTGATGCGCGGGAAACCGGATTCAAACGACGTATAAAGCACGCGGTCGCCAGAGGGCGAGAAGCGCGGCGCCAACACGATGGACCCGCTATCGGTCAGATATTTCAAGTTCGCACCGTCGTAATCCATCACAGCCAAACGCTTGGCACGGTTGTCTTTCGGGCCGCTTTCGGCCACAAACACAACGCGGCTGTCGAAATAACCGCTCTCGCCCGTGATCCGGCTATAGGCGGCATCAGCGACCTTATGGCCCATGCGACGCCAACCATCGACGGTGCCAGCAAATTGCAAACCACCACCCAGTTCAGCGCCCGAGAACACATCATACAAACGGAATTTCACGGTCATCTGATTGCCCGACACGAAAACCGCGCCCGTGATCAAAGCCTGCGCATTGATGGCGCGCCAATCGGGGTAAGCGACGGTTTGGGCAAATGCGCTATGCTGGCTAATGAAAGCAGACGCCGGAACTTCGCGGAACAGGCCTGTGCCCGCCAAATCCTGCGCCACAAGGCGGCTGATGTCAGAGGCCACTTGGGCCGCTTCGCCATTTTCGGCCTCAAAGGTTGGCACCGCAAAAGGCAGCGGCTCGATCACGCCGTCTGTAATCACTAACCGCAACGGACCACTTTGTGCCAAAGCGGGACCGCTCAGCACCAAAGCCATCATCAAAATCGTCAAACGCTTCAACATGTCTCGCCTCATTTCATAGCGGGTTTTCGAACCCTGCATTTTCTTAACGTCTTATTGCATATCTCAAAGGGGAATTCACGGACTTTGAGCACATCTTCGCTTACCGTAACCGCATCCCCGATGGGTCAAAGGTGATCTCGACCTCTTTCCATTGATCGTATTTGTCGGCGGGCAGTTTGTAACCCCCCGACTGGCAACGTAAAATCGCCCGTCGAGCCGCCTGAAACGCGATTTCCGTTGCTCCCGCATCGCCGCCCGTGGCCGAAACTTGCTGCACATCGCCGTCAACGCGGCCATCTGGCAGCAGCTTAAATGCAACCGTCATTGTTACGCGGGCAGCTTGCGAGCCCGGATCGACGTTCCAGCAGGCATTGACGGCGACGCGGAACCCTTCTTTTTCAGAGCCGGACATCGGCGGACCAGCTGCCACATTCGGCGACGACGCTGCCGCCAAAGCATCCGCCAACGCGGCCTCTACAGCGGCATCCGCTGCCGCCGTATCGGTTGCGGCATTATCGCTGCTCGCCGTTGTGGTTTCCGCAGGCGTTTGTGGCGCGGGCTCGGCGGCAGGTGTCGGACGGTTCGGACGAGAGGCAGGACGTGGCGAGCTTGTCGGCGCGCCAGAGGGAACCTCATCGGCGATGGCAATCTCGGTTGCGGTCTCTTCTGGGGCTGTGGCCTCGATGGCAGGCTCTGCCACTTCGGCGGCCACGGTCTCGTCGGGCACAACCGCTTCCTGCACAGTCTCGGCGATAACGGCCTCTGGCGGCGGCGGAGCCACGGCCTCTGGCGCAATGCGCTGCGCAGGTCGCGGCTGCGGACGCGGGCTCTCGGTCAATTCGGGCAAAGCCGCCTCCACAGGGGACGGCGGGACAGGCTCCACGGGCGCGCTATCGGACACTTCGGCGGGCGGCACGGGCGGTGTTGGCGGCGCGGGCGGCGGAGTTTCTTCGGCGGGTTGTTCCGCAGGCGCAGGCGGCGGGGTCTCCACTGGTGCCGCTTCCTCAACGGGCGCTGGCGGGCTGGCCTCCTCGGCGGGAGCGGCGGGTGCTTCAGGCTGGTCCGTTCCTGGCTGCGGGGTCGTTGCGGCAACCATCTGCGCATATTCCTCGCCGCTCACAACCGAGACTGGCGTGATCTCGAAATCCAATGGCTCTGAATCCAACCCCCATCCGAGGATCAGCCAGCCAATCAACACCGTGTGACCGATTGCAGATACTTTTGCGCCCGTCGATTGCACTTGCTTACCCGCCCGACCCATTCGACGTCGAAGGCGTGGCTATATCCGTCACCAGACCGATATTCGAAAACCCACCGGCATTGAGGGCGCCCATAATTTCGGCAACTGTGTTCCAGTCATTGGCACCATCCGCACGCAGGAAAATGCGGTCCGAGGTGCGCTCTGCGGCAATTGCCTGCAACTTGGCCACCAATTCCTCGCGCGAGGTTTCCGTGTTCTGGATCGTGATCAAACCTTCCGCCGTGATTGTCACCGTCAGTGGCTCTTCCTCATCAGAGGGCAAGGCGTTGGCCGCAGTTTTTGGCAATTCGACGGGCACGCCCACGGTCATCAAGGGGGCTGCGACCATAAAGATGATCAAAAGCACAAGCATCACGTCCACAAAGGGCGTGATGTTAATTTCGGCCATCACATTGGCGCGGCGGCCACGGCGACGACGGCGGCGTCCGCCCCCATCATCGCCTGATTTCATGACACCGGCAGCCATTTAACTATCCAACTGGCGGCTGAGGATGGTGGCAAATTCGTCCGCAAAGCTCTCGTACCCCGCAACGATGCGGTCACTGTCGGCGGATAGCTTGTTGTAGAAAATAACGGCTGGGATAGCGGCCAAAAGACCAAGCCCCGTCGCAAGCAACGCTTCGGCAATACCAGGAGCCACAACAGCAAGGTTGGTGTTCTGCGATTGGGCGATCTCGATAAAGGCGTTCATAATGCCCCAAACGGTGCCGAACAGACCGACAAACGGGGCGGTTGAGCCAACAGTGGCAAGCACGGGCAAACCTTTTTGCAGCTTGGCGGCCTCTTTTAAAATCGCGACATCCATCGAGCGGTCAATCCGCGCCTGCGCCCCTGCAATCAGCCCGCCATCCTGACGGTGCGACCTGCGCCATTCGAGCATACCTGCGGCAAATACCTTCTGGCTCTGGCCTTGCGGCGTTGTGCCGATCTGGTCAAACAGCGCATCCAAAGGCTCACCCGACCAAAACGCACGGTCGAATACTTCAGCTTCTGCGCGGGCTTTGCGGTATTGAATGAGTTTGTCGACGATAATGGCCCAACACCAGATGGACGCGCCCATCAGCATCATCATGACCAATTTCACAGTAAGTGTCGCGCGGGCAAACAAGGCCCACATCGTATAATCGGTTGCTACTTCCATTTGCCTGCTCTGCTAATTTGGCCCATTTTGGGCTCCCATTAGGATCAGCTTAGAGCAATTGATAGACAAAATCCAACGCTCACGCACAACTTTACGTGATATTATGGGTCGCTTCGGCGAATGTTCGCTGGAAGCCGCGCGGCGGCACCGTTCGCGGCAACCGCAACTATGGTGACAAGCGCTTCAAACAGCGGGATTTCATCGCGTAAGACCGTTTGTTTTAAGATCCAACGGGCGCCGGTGATTTTTTCGGAAGATGTCTCAACCACCAGTTCATCGTCGTAATTGGCCGGCATAAAGTAATCCGCCTCAACACGGCGCACGGCAAAAACGACCCCTGTCTCAGCCTTCATCGCAGCCTGATCGACACCCAACTCGCGGACCCATTCGCTGCGCGCGCGCTCGATAAACTTCAGGTAATTGGCGTAATAGACAAACCCTGCCAAATCGGTGTCTTCATAATAGACGCGAATCGGAAAGCGATGGGTCATAGCGTGATCCTCGCGCCTAAACGCAGCGCATGGCTCGCGTCTTTGGACACCGCTGGCAAGACAGGATCATAGCTGGCGGCAATCAGCGCCGCGACCTCTGGGCGCACCACCGCATTCCCATTGATCAAGGCCAGTGGCGGCACCTCGCGAAATGCGGCATCCGACCACAATAAAATAACCTGCACCGCTTGGGACAGCGCCAGCGTATCGGCGGGTGTTTCCGCCAAGTGGTCATCCATTCGCAAGAAAACAAAGCAACCACAAATCGCACCTGCCTTATCAAACCTGAATATCCGATACTGATTGGCTCCCGCCGCCTTAAGCCGCCCGACAAGCGACCCGATATCGGGGATCATCTGCTCCAGATGTGGCACTTTAGACAATTCATCCCAGTCACGGCAGAAAAACATCATCAGGTTGGTGCCCAGATTGGGATCAAACTCGGCCATCTTATGGCCCGCCAATGTCACCACCGCCTCTATCGCGCCCTTGAACAGGCCCAACGTCTGGTCATCGACCCCAAACACCACAGGCACAATCGGCACGCCCCAGCGGGCAAAAACATACGCCCCATCCGAGCGCGTAAAATATGGTGCCACGTCCAGCATGTTCAAAACCCTTTGCCTCTTTGGTTTTCAAATATCCTCCCCGAAGGGCCGATTTCAACCAAACAAATCCACCTGCGATTTTGGAGGCTCCAGTCCCAAGTGCTGCCACGCTGCCTGCGCAAGCATACGGCCTCTTGGTGTGCGCTGGATCAGCCCCTTTTGCAGCAGATAGGGCTCGATCACATCCTCAAGACTGTCGCGGCTTTCCGACAAAGCCGCCGACATCGTCTCGATCCCCACAGGGCCACCGCCATAGCTTTCCGCAATCACACGCAAATAGCGGCGGTCGGCGTTATCAAGGCCCAAGTGATCCACGCCCAGCCGCGTCAGCGAGCTATCGGCAATCGCCTGCGTAACCTTCCCGTTTCCCTCCACGACGGCAAAATCGACCACGCGGCGGAGCAAACGGCCCGCAATGCGCGGCGTCCCCCGTGCGCGTTTTGCAATCTCGCGTGCCCCCAGATCTTCGGCAGGCGCACCCATCAGACGGGCCCCACGGGTAACGATCTCGTGCAGCTCATCCTCTGAGTAAAACTCAAGCCGCGTCGGAATCCCGAAACGGTCGCGCAAAGGCGTAGTCAGTAACCCCATCCGCGTCGTCGCCCCCACAAGCGTAAAGGGTTGTAACTCAATGCGCACCGTCCTTGCTGCAGGCCCCTCGCCGATCACCAGATCAAGCTCGAAATCCTCAAGTGCGGGATAGAGCACCTCCTCCACAGCAGGGTTCAAGCGGTGAATCTCGTCAATAAACAAGACATCCCGTGCCTCCAGATTGGTCAGGATCGCAGCCAGATCGCCGGCCTTGGCCAGCACAGGGCCGGAGGTCATACAAAAATTCACACCGAGTTCGCGAGCCATAATCTGCGCAAGGGTCGTTTTCCCCAAACCGGGGGGCCCGTGGAACAAGACGTGATCCATCGCCTCGCCGCGCATCCGCGCGCTTTCGATGAAAACTTTCAAGTTCGAGCGGGCCTCGCGTTGGCCGATAAATTCATCAAGCGTCTGCGGGCGCAGCGCACGGTCAGCATCACCAGCCTGCGGCTCGGGGCGAAGATCGGGATCAGGTTCCATAACGCACCCTTACCCCTTTGGGGCCAAAAGCTTCAAGGCCGCGCGAATCAGCCCTGAGGTATCCCAATCCGCATCCTGCCCCATCGCCTCGGCCACGGCGCCCGCGGCATCGCCGGGAGCATAGCCAAGGTTCGCGAGAGCCGACAAAGCCTCGCCCTGCGCGGGGTTCGCGACAGGGGCAGGCGCACGTCGCCTCGGCGCTGGTTGATTCTCGATCACCTCGTCCCCCAAGGCTTCCGCAATCGTGCCACCCATCGCCATCACGGCTGGCGCTTTATCCTTCAACTCAATCGCCACACGCTGCGCAGTTTTCGGGCCGACACCCTTGGCCTTGGCCAGCGCATTCCAATCGCCCAGCGCAATCGCGCGGCTCACACCGTCCGCCCCAAGTGCGCCTAAAATAGCGAGCGACGCTTTCGCCCCGATGCCCTGCACGGACATCAGCAGGCGGTGCCACTCTTTTTCAACCAGCGTGGTAAAGCCGAAAAGCTGCAAGTTGTCCTCGCGAACGAGCAGATCGGTATAAAGTGCTATCGCCTCACCATTGCTTGGCAACCCTGCCAGCACACGGTTCGTCACATAGACAATATAGCCAACCCCGCGCACATCGATCAAAACGTGATCGGCGGCGCGATATTCCAAAATGCCTGCGATCTTGCCGATCATGCCGATGCCCTCGCCAATGCCTCGGACAACCTGCCCGCTGATTGCGCATAATGTGCATGGCAAATCGCAATAGCAAGCGCATCTGCGGCGTCAGGCCCCGCCAGTTTCACACCCGGCAATTGCAGGCGGACCATATGGTCAATCTGTTTCTTATCGGCATGACCGACACCAACGACGGCCTTCTTGATCGCATTGGGGTAATATTCACCTATCGTGAGCCCTGCTTGAGCGGGGACCAGCATCGCAATCCCGCGTGCTTGGCCCAGCTTCAACGTGCCCGCGCCATCTTTGTTGACAAAGGTCTGCTCGACGGCGGCGGTATCGGGTGCATAGGTTTTCAAAACATGGGTCAGTTGGGCGTGGAGCGAGGCCAGCCTTGCCCCCAAATCTTCGGTCGCAAGCGAGGTGCAAATGCCATTGGCAATATGGGTGATGCGCGAGCCATTCACCTCAATGACACCCCATCCCATGTTGCGCAAACCGGGATCGATTCCTAAAACGCGCATTCTCTGCCCCTGTCCTTCATTTCTTGTTATTTTTAGTTAATCGAGGACTAGCACAAAACACGAACAAAATCCAAGTGGCGTTTTTTGCGTGTCATTTTTGCTGCATCTGCAAAAAGCCGAAAAACGACATTCAAAAACGGCAGACCGACAAATTCAAGCCAATTTACCCTATATTTACCAATAACTTCGGAAATTTTGGCGTGATTTAGCATATGTCGAAAATGCATAAGAGATATGCATAAATGATAGTGGTTTTGGCGAGGAACCATGACTAAGTGCCGCTTATCAGATTCATTGCTGCGAGTGCAGCATTCCTAAGGAAAAGCGCAATGTCCGCATTTACAACTTCTACACCAGTCGCTGTTTTCTCCGCTGGCCGTATCACGAAAATGGCTACAAACCTCTTCGGCGCAATCGCGTCCTGGAACGATGCCCGCATCACACGCCAGTTCCTCTCAAAGCTCTCCGCACGCGAGCTGGAAGATATCGGCCTGTCCTTCGGCGACATCGACACAATCTCGACACGCGCAGTTCGCTAAATCTCGCGTCACGAAATGCCAAAAGGCCACGACCGATCCCTCGGTTGTGGCCTTTTTCTATGTCTCGCGTTGAAAAGGAAGCGGGCGCTTAGACGCCCAGCTTTTTCAAGACATCGCTGATGAACAAAGTCGCGAGATCAGACTGAAGTGGTCCTACTTATTCGGACTGTTTTGCGGCTTGGCTAAGGTGCATCTTGTTTCTGTTCATGCCGCTTTTAGTGTCTCCGATTTGCCGAAGTATGCGATGTCCGGTGTTCGC
>JAQXBV010000097.1 GCA_029252195.1 Yoonia sp. | reverse complement strand
TGCAAGGCATTTCGTAAACGGCTAGGAGGGGAGTGGGCTGTTGCGTCATTGATTGTTCAGCGTATGGCGGACGCCCCCAAGAACCGCAGCGCTGACGATTTGCTAATGACAATTGCAGGCTTGCCGTCGCTCACATTATGTCGTGACGACTTTGCCCGAATGTCAGATGACCAATTGCGCCAAATCGTGCTTGGGTGCTCCGATCTGCATAAACCCGGGCTGGCTCTGTGGTATCTTGTGGGAACGAAGCGCTGCCCATCGCCAAATCTGACCCCAGGCTGGGAGACGTGGACTTTGCATTTGAAGTGCTGGCGGAACATGGGGTCGCGCCAAGCATGATCCAAATAGCGCGGCAGGGGTTTCGCAAGTCGGGAGAAATACTGGCCCCACTTGCGGCGCTGCTGACACTGGTGAATGGGATCAGAGGGGAGTGCGCCCAAAATGACATCATGCCCACTCAACGCCGCGCAGGAGAGGTTCCAAGCTATACCCTCGACACCTATGTGGCCGATCTAGCCCACTTCGTTGATGCGGGGGGCGAACTCCCTGCGACGGCTGAACAGGTCGCGCTCTACCTATCCAGCTTTGCGGACCAACTGGCAGTGTCCACGTTGACCCGCAGGCTGGCAACGCTCAGCAAAATCCACAAGGCAAATGGCTGGCCCAATCCCTGCGATACCGAACTTGTGCGATCTGCTATGCGGGGGGTGTCATACTTGGACTGACGGCGAGATAGAGCAGTTCGTCAATCGCCATCCAGTTGGAACCAAGGCCTACTTGGCAATGATTTTAATGTTGGAGACCGGACAACGAAGATCAGATGCCATTAAAATGGGTTGGGGCAGCGTTTCAGATGGTTGTATTATGGTTGCACAGCAAAAACAAAGACCAGACTAAGAATACCGATCTCGGATAAACTTAGAGAAGCTCTTGATTTGTGCCCTCAAGGCAATGGAACGTTCTTGATGACAGAGCATGGACGGCCTTTCACCTCAGCAGGCTTCGGCAATTGGATGCGCGAGCGTTGTAGCGAGGCTGAACTCAGACATGGCTCTGCGCACGGATTTCGCAAGGCATGTTCACGACGACTTGCTGAATCTGGTTGTACGTTAAATGAAATGAAATCAAATCGATAACTGGTCATAAGGCTGATGCAGAGGTTCGACGTTACACTGACAAAGCGGACCAGCAGTTACTCGCAACGAGTGCCGTCAAAAAGTTAAAAGATGCAGCGACGAAATGCAATTCTGCTAACCATCAAAATAACGTTAGCAAACACAAAGGTGTATTTCATGTTAACCAATAACTTAGGGAAACCAATGGCAGTCCCTACGGGAGTCGAACCCGTCTTTTCAGGTTGAAAACCTGACGTCCTAACCGATAGACGAAGGGACCGCACTTGGTAGGGGCCTTCTAAGAAAACTGCGCGGGAAGGGCAAGAGGATTTTTGCAATTAATTGTAAAAAGATGATGTGATTTTTCGCGGGCACCGCCTGCGCTGTCCATGCGCTGATTTTACAGGTGTTTTACGCGGCTGGCGCCGCATCTTCGAGCCGCAACTGCACCGATTGCCGCCCTTGCCATGTGTTGATTTCCAGACGCCCCGCCAAATGGAATCGCGCGCCGTTGTGATTTGTCAGCATCGGGCCGAGCGGTCCGTCCATCGCGCCGAAACTGATGGAATCAATCCGTGTGCCAAGCCCGTCACCGAAGGTGAGCTTCAGGTGATTTGCCCCGACGGTTTTGGCAAAAAGAATTTGCATATCAGGAAAAACAAAGCGCGGGGCAGGTGCTCCAGCGCCGAAAGGACCAGCCTGTTCGATCTGGTTAACGAGATCGACGGTGGCCGCAGCCGGCATCAGCACCCCGTCAAGCCGCAGGTCTGCAGGGCCGATTTTATCTGCCCCCTGTTTGGCCAGTAGTTCGCCCAAGCGCGCCATAGCCGCCTCGATCTTGTCGGCCTCGACCGACAGCCCCGCCGCCATTTTGTGACCGCCCCCCTTGATCAGCAGCCCCTCGGACGCCAGCCGCTGGATTGCGGCGCCAAGGTCGATGCCCGAGACCGAACGACCGGAGCCTTTGCCCATGCCGTCCTCGTCGATGCCGATCACGACGGCGGGGCGGTTGCTTGCCTCTTTCAGGCGCGAGGCGACGATGCCCACGACGCCCGGATGCCAGTTTTTGCCAGCCGCCCAGACCAGCGGCGCGTCATAGCCGCGCGTTTCTGCTTGCTCAATTGCCAGATCGCGCACGGCGGATTCGACCTCGCGCCGTTCAGTGTTCAACTCATCGAGAATTTCGGCCAAAGCGTTGGCCTCGTGAGGGTCGTCAGTGGCCAGCAGTCGCGCGCCAAGATCAGCCTTGCCAATCCGCCCGCCTGCATTCACGCGCGGACCAAGCAGGAAGCCGAGGTGGTAGGAATTAGGAGCCTCATTCATTCCCGCAACGTCGGAAAGCGCTGTGATCCCAATGCGTTGCCGTCGCCCCATGACCGTGAGCCCTTGCCGTACGAGGGCGCGGTTCACACCGATCAGCGGTGCCACGTCAGCCACTGTACCCAGCGCCACAAGGTCGAGCATCGCCATGAGGTCTGGGCCAGCGGCACCCTCCGCCTTCATCTGG
Organism: Yoonia sp.; assembly: GCA_029252195.1. Classification (GTDB taxonomy): domain Bacteria; phylum Pseudomonadota; class Alphaproteobacteria; order Rhodobacterales; family Rhodobacteraceae; genus Yoonia. The sequence goes on along the minus strand of JAQXBV010000097.1, from coordinate 8,126 downwards.
CGGTTCGCCTCGACGAGCATCAGAAACACGACACCCGCCGCGCACAGATGGCCCAAATCACCGGATTCGTCTTGGCGGTTCGGGTTTACCACGGCCACGCAGTCAGGCAGGGTCTCGCCGCCCAAATGGTGATCAAGCACGATGACATCGGCACCAACAGCCGCCGCAATTGGCCCATGTGAGAGCGTGCCACAATCGACGCAAATAATCAGGTCGTGATCTTTCGCCAGCGCTGACATCGCCTCATTGTTGGGGCCGTAGCCTTCGTCGATCCGATCGGGAATGTAGAGTGTGGATTTCAGACCCATATCGCGCAACCAGCAGATCAGCAGGGCGGCAGAGGTGCCGCCATCCACGTCGTAATCCGCGAAAATTGCGATTCTCTCGCGGGATTTCACCGCCTTGAGAAAGCGTTTTGCTGCCTTCTCCATATCGTGCAGGTCATGCGGATCGGGGAGCAGATCGCGTAACGTGGGGGTAAGAAAAGCAGCCGCATCTTCCGCCGCAACGCCGCGTTTGACAAGCGTGCGGCACAGGGGGCTAGGCAGTTTGGTGATCTGCGCCATTGCTTCGGCCAAGCGGTCTTCTTCAATGGTCGGCCCGACCCAGCGCCGCCCATTGGCGGAAGTGGCAACATTGAAGAAACTGGGTTTATCTGGTGTCTGTGTCATCAACGCACACCATATATGAGGGGCGCGGCATTGCCACGCCCCTTTTTTGTCTTAGACAGGGTTGCGATAGATCATCCGGCGCACAGAGCCCGTTTTGGAGCGCATCAGAATGGTTTCTGCGGTGACAAAGCCGACCTCGCGCTTGATGCCTGATACCAGAGAACCATCGGTCACACCTGTCGCGGCGAAAATCACATCGGCGGTGACCATATCATCGCGCAGATAGACGCGGTCAAAGTCGGTGATTCCGGCATTGCGCGCGCGCGCTTTTTCGTCCTCGTTGCGGAACAACAGGCGGCCCATGATCTGCCCGCCCATGCACTTGAGCGCTGCTGCTGCGAGCACACCTTCGGGCGCGCCACCGCTACCCATATACATGTCGATCCCTGTTTTCGCGGCCTCGGCGCAGTGCATGACGCCTGCGACGTCACCGTCGGTGATCAAGCGGATCGCAGCCCCTGTGGCGCGAATTTCAGCGATGATGTCTTCATGGCGCGGGCGTTCCAAAACACAGACAGTGATATTGGCGGTGGTGCAGCCCTTGGCTTTCGCCAAAGCCTCGACGCGCTCGCGCGGGGTCATGTCGAGCGAAACGACACCTTCCGCGTAGCCGGGACCAATCGCGAGCTTGTCCATGTAGGTGTCAGGTGCGTGCAGCATCGAGCCGCGCGGCCCCATCGCGATCACGGCCAAAGCGTTGGGCATGTCCTTGGCGGTCAGCGTGGTGCCTTCCAGCGGGTCAAGCGCGATGTCGACGCCGGGCCCGGTGCCGTTACCGACTTCTTCACCGATATAAAGCATCGGTGCTTCGTCGCGCTCGCCTTCGCCAATGACGACAACGCCAGAGATGTCGAGTTTGTTCAGTTGTGTGCGCATCGCATCAACGGCGGCTTGGTCGGCGGCCTTTTCGTCGCCGCGCCCGATCAGTGGGGCGCAGGCGATGGCCGCGGCCTCTGAAACACGGGCTAACCCGAGCGATAGCGCGCGGTCGTTAAAGTCGATTTTTTTCATGCAATCTGTCCTTGCGATACTACTTAACCCACCCCTAACGGTGCGCGTGGTGGGGGTGCAAGTTTGTTAGCGCTAAACAGCTTCGATGCGGATCGCGACGGGTGTTCCGGTAACAACGGAGGTGCTTGCGAAAGCGCCGACCGCCTCATCGAGCGCTGATTTGGTCGTCTTATGCGTCACGATGAGCACAGGGGCAGTGGCGTCGTGGTGATCGTATTGGCGCATCCGGTCGATCGAGATTCCCGCATCCCCCAAAACGGAGGCGACCTTCGCCAAAGCACCTGGTTTGTCCAGCAGTTGTAGGCGCAAGTAATAGGGCGCCGACACGGCAGCCGTGGCCGCGCGCACTTTGCGCAAGGTGGTTGCAGGTTGCCCGAATGTGGTCATCCGCGCGCCGCGCGCGATATCCATCACGTCGCCCATGACGGCAGATGCAGTCGGTCCCATGCCCGCGCCTGCGCCGCGCAGCACGATCTGGCCGACGCTGTCGCCTTCCAGCACGACCATATTGGTGCCGCCCTGAAGCTGGCCCAGCGGCGAGGTTTCGGGCACGAGGCAAGGCGTCATGCGCTGTTCCAGCCCGCGACCTGTCATCTGGGCCACGCCGAGAAGCTTGATTTTATAGCCCATATCGGCTGCTTGGCGGATATCTTCGATGGTGATAGAGCCGATCCCCTCAAGCGCAACAGCGTCGAAATTCACTTGGGTGCCAAAGGCGATTGCGGCCAACAGGGCCAGCTTGTGGCCCGCATCAATGCCGCCCACGTCCAGCTCTGGATCGGCCTCAAGATAGCCGAGCTGATTGGCCGCATCAAAGACCTCTTCGTATGTCATGCCGTCGTTTTCCATCCGCGTCAGGATGTAGTTGCACGAGCCGTTCATCACGCCCATCACGCGGGTGATCTCGTTGCCGGCTAACCCTTCAGTCAGCGCTTTGACGACAGGTATGCCGCCTGCAACTGCGGCCTCAAACCGGATCACGCGGCCTGCGGCCTCTGCCGCCTCAGCCAGTGCCTGACCGTGGATCGCGAGCAAGGCCTTGTTGGCAGTGACCACATCGTGGCCCGCAGCAATGGCGGCCTCGGTGGCGTCTTTGGCAGGGCCTTCAGAGCCGCCCATAACTTCAATAAACAGATCAATGTCGGTGCGTTTGGCCAGATGCACAGGGTCATCTTCCCATGCATAGCCCGACAAATCCACGTCACGATTTTTGGTCTTGGAGCGAGCTGACACGGCGGTGATCACGACGGGCCGCCCTGCGCGCTTTTCCAAAAGCTCTGCGTGCTGTTGGACGATGCGCACGATGCCCACGCCCACGGTTCCGAGGCCAGCAATTCCAAGGCGAAGAGGGTTGGTCATTGTGTCAGATTCCATGAGCGAGTGTCCGTTGGCGAGGGTCTAGCGAATTGCGGCGGATACCGCAACGCCGCGCTGCATGCGGCTGCGGGTTTGTGCGTCGATCACAGGGCCGCGCAGGCGGGCGGCCTTTGCGCGCAGGGCTGCGATTTTGCTGCTAAAAACGGCCTCCGAGGCGGGCGAGATTTGCGCGGCGGATGCCGTCGCTGCGGCCAAGAGCGGTTCGAGTGGCAGCAGTGTCGGGTAGTCGGCCACCTTTGCCGTGGCGTCGAGGGTGCCGTCGATCGTCGGGAACGCGGCACATGCGCTCAGCCCTGCAATTGCAATCATCACTGTCAGGCGCATCTTGTAGGCTGCTTTACTAAGGTCATTTTGCGCACAGTATCCGCGTGAGGCGGGGAAGGGCAAGGCTCGGCGAATGGGGCTTTATTTCTGAACATCTGTTCAGTTAAATACCCGCATGGCGCGCAAACAAGGTTCACATTCCGATATAACTGGCCCCAAGGTGCGGGAGGCCGCGTTGCATTTGATTGCACGGCACGGCTATGCGGCGGTTTCGATGCGCCAGATTGCAGCCGAAGTGGGGGTGCAAGCGGGCGCACTTTATAACTACACCCCTAATAAACAAAGCCTTTTGTTCGACATCATGCGCGTGCATATGGAAGATGTGCTGGCCTCTTGGGATGCCCAAGACAAAACTGGGACGGCCTTGAAGCGGCTTGAACGTTTCACCCGATTTCACATCACATTCAATCTGCCGCGCGCCGATGAGGTCTTCATTTCGTATATGGAGATGCGCAATCTTTCGTCCGAAAATTTTGACCAGATCGAAACGATGCGGCGCAAATATGAAACGGGACTGGAAGATATTTTGCGCGATGGCGTCGCCCAAGGACAATTCGCCCTGCCTGATTTGCGGATCACGACGATGGCCCTGATCGCGCTCTTGAACGGGCTGAACACATGGTATCGCGAAAATGGACGCCTTGGTCTGGCAGAGGTCGAACGGATTTACTGGGATTTGGTTCGAAAATCCGTTGCCGTCTAAATCCGTCGTTTTTAGACCAGACGCAGGCTGCGCTTGGTTCCACGTTTCGAGATGAAATTTGCCTTGGGAGAGCAATATGAAAATTGGGTTTGTCGGTCTTGGAAATGTCGGTGCGAAATTGGCAGGAAGCCTTTTGCGCAATGGTCACGATCTTTATGTACATGACTTGAACGCTGATTTTGTGTCCGATTTTGTTAATCGTGGCGCTAAAGACGGGAAAAGCCCTGCTGATTTGATGCGCGTCTGCGAGACGGTGATCACCTGCCTGCCAAGCCCGCAGGCCTGTGAGGTGGTTGTCACCGCCATGTTGCCAGAGGTGACGGCGGGTAAAATCTGGTTGGAGATGTCCACAACGGACGCCAATGAAGTGGCGCGTCTGGCCGATGCTGTGATCGCCAAAGGAGGTGCTGCTGTTGATTGCCCCGTATCTGGCGGGTGCCACCGTGCGGCGACGGGCAATATCTCGATTTTTGCGGGCTGCGAGCGGGAGACGTTCGAGCGGGTTTTGCCGCTTCTGACCACATTGGGCCGCCGCGTTTTGCACACGGGGCCTGTCGGCTCTGCCTCGACCCTGAAGGTGATGACCAACTATCTGGCCACAGCAAATCTGCTAACCGTCTGCGAAGCGCTGGTCACGATGAAGGCTGCGGGACTGGATCTAGGCACAACTTACGAGGCGATCAAGATCAGCTCTGGCACCAGCTTTGTGCATGAAACCGAGAGCCAGATGATCCTGAACGGCTGCCGCGATATCAACTTCACGATGGATCTGGTCAAAAAGGATATCGGCCTGTTCCAGCAGATTGCTGAAGACCACGGCGTGCCGCTGGAAATCTCGCCGCTGATGGTCTCGATTTTCGAGGATGGGATCAAACGTTACGGCCCGCGCGCGCAATCGGACGACATCATTCGCAGGTTGGAAGAGCCAACGGGTCTGAGCATTCTCGCCCCTGGATTCCCGTCAGAAATGATCGACGACGAGCCAGAAGAGCAGGGCTATGAGGTGGTCCCGCCGCGATAGGGCTGGTCAAAGACTGCATTTGCACCGTAAGCAGGGCCAAAAGGGAGCTATGTGCCATGTTTGATCCAGATGAAGACGGTGTATTTGCGCGGGTAGGGGCGTCAACGATCAGGCGCGGCTTTGCGTGCTCTGTGCTTTACGGGCTGTCTGCGCTGTTGTTTTACATCGCCCTTGCCCGCCCGCCAGAGGCGCTTTGGCTGTTGTTTTTGCTGATCTTTGCGGCGTTGTCTTTGTATGTCGCCGAAAAGCTGCGCCATGCCTCGCGCGTCGAGATTTTGCTCACCGCCGAGGATGTCCGCGATAGCGAGGGGCGCATCCTTGCGCGGATGGACGATGTGGTCAGCGTGCAGCGCGGCGCATTCGCTCTCAAGCCTTCAAACGGATTCACCCTCGTGTTGAAGTCCAGCGCCCCGCGCGTTTGGGTGCCCGGCATGTGGTGGCGTCTGGGCCGCCGCCTCGGTGTGGGCGGTGTGACGGGCGCTGGTCCCTCCAAATTCATGGCTGAACAGATTGCGTTACGGATTGCGACCCGCGACCGCGCTTAACACTTTTGCTTTGAGATATCGGAGGGCGTGTTGTTGTAGCATAGCGTCGGGGCAAAGCGGGGGCGGATCGGCACGAATGTGGCGAATTCCAAGTTCCCCTGCAATCCCGTCCCCATCATGGTGCCGATTCCGTCACCATATTTGGCCTTATATTTGGTCCATGTCCCGACCAGAACCGCGTTCTCGCCGTTCGACAAAAGCGGTAACTTGCTTGCGTAGCTATTCAGCTCGGCCTTGTTCATCTCTGAGCGGGCCCCGCGCATGCGCGACCAGTTGACGCGGTATTCGTTGTCGTTGTTGTGCCAGGAAAACACCGTGATCTGAAAATCAGGCTTTTCTTTTGTCAGGTTCAAGAACTTCAGAAGACCACCGGTCCCATCGAGATACTTCTCGTCGATCAGGCCCGTTTCGCGACTATAGAGGTCAGCGACGGTCAACGCAGCTTTGGTCGAAACCAATTCCGCCCGATAGGCATCGAAGAACTGCAAAGTGATCACGAACCCCCAAACGAGGATCGGCGTCATCAGAACCATTTCGACAATGGCCGTGCCAGTTTCCTCAAGTTGAAAGCGGATCCAGCGGCGTTTTACGCGGTCAAAACCGATCATTGGAATGGCTCCATCACAAAGGCAGAGGAGGCAACAAGCGCATAGGCACCGCCACTCTTTTTGGGTATTTTCTCGGAAAGTGTGTATTGGCCCCAACCGGACGTGGCCGCAACGGGATCAAACAAAGAGCATACCTGTAGAACCATCAATTCGTTGTTCTGCCCGTTGCTGAATTGCACAGCAGGCTGCACATTGAGTGCGCGGTCAACGCATTTGATCGGTCCGTCAAGCTTTGTACTCCAGTTGCGCACGTCCATGCGCACCATTTCAAGTTGCAGGTTTTCAAGGCACTCAGGGATGATCGATGCATAATTGCAGATCTGCTTTTTCAACAGGGCGTGTGTCGGATCCTTGAGCCTGCCGATGCGCACATCGCGCACAGCCAGATCAACCCCGCGTTCGAGCATCACATGCCGCGTTGACACCATGCCGCCTTCATAGGCCGACAGAAACAAGATCATGAAAGGCAGAAGCATGAAAAGGATTTCGATGCTCGCTGTGCCGTCTTCCTTCCGCCGAAAGCGGCGCAAGAGACGACGAATTGGTGTGAAATGGCGGATCATATGGAGAGCCTCAATTCAGTGATTTGCTTTGCGATGCCTTCGAACACAGTGTCCATCTGGTCACCGTTCACATTAAAGAAGTGAGACGGCGAGGAGGCGCAGGTCGACATTTCTGTGGCACCGTGTGTGCCTGCTTCCACAGCAATCGCGTAAATGATGATGTCCTTGTTCTTTGCCAGCGTGCACATGTCTTGCATCAACACATCGCCATTGGTGCCACCAAGGGGCCCATAGGTTTGATTTGCGTTTGAATTATCACTTGCGTAGCGCTGTGTGGTGTAGAGCCCGAAAGGGTTTCTGCCGCCAAGTTCTCGGTTCACGAAATACCACAGGTTGTTATTCGCCCAGAAAGCGACGTGGTTGGGTGTGCTATAGGCAAATGGCATGATCCGCTCAGAGTTCGAGTTGGCGCCGTCTGTCATCAACACGATCACCTTCTGTGTTGTGACCGCCTGACCAGGAACGGTAAAGTCCGCTGGGCGCCCCGCAAAGCTGCCGTCGATTTTGCCTTTTGAGATCAGGCTGGTGACGGCTGGCGCCATTCCTGAATCAAGTAATCCAAGCCCCCACTTTAAGCCCATATAAATCGCCGTACCTGCGCGTGGCTGCAAAGCGTTGATCGCAGTCTTCAGCGTTGTGATGTTTTGCGTCAAAGGGATGATCCGCTCATAGCTCCAGCGTGGGCACACTGTTTCGCTCAGGTCATTGCCCCCACCATTCCACTGGAAGTGCTGCATCTGGTTATAAATGCGCGTTGAGGTTTGCTTTGGTGTGATTTCCAGCGTGTTGTAGTCCGCGTCGTCGAATTCGATGCAGTAGGAGAAGTCGTGCATTTGGTTCGTGTTCAATTCTTTGAACAGGTCAGGTCCTGCGTTCACTTGCTCGGAATAGGGCACCAAAGAGATCGAGATATTGCCCGCGTATTGCGGCAAAAGGATTGCATCGACAAATTTGCCTGCGGCGCGACGCAGGGCGACGATTTTCTTTTCCGAGGTTGAGTAGCCCCCACTTGATGTCACGGGGTCATCCATGGAGCCAGAAATATCGAGAACCAGAGACACCTCGATATCGGCCACACCTTCCACAGCCGTTGCTGCAGCAGGGGCCTTCAGGTCTTCGATGCCCATGAATTTCAGAAAGAAGGTTTTCATCTGCAATTTTGCAGTGACCCCGACGGAGGTAAACTGAAGTGGTCCTACTTATTCGGACTGTTTTGCGGCTTGGCTAAGGTGCATCTTGTTTCTGTTCATGCCGCTTTTAGTGTCTCCGATTTGCCGAAGTATGCGATGTCCGGTGTTCGCTT
>JAQXBV010000096.1 GCA_029252195.1 Yoonia sp. | reverse complement strand
TCCTCGAGCGCCCTTTGTCTTGGCACGTTTCTCTACGGAACCCGCTTCTGCGGGGCCTTTCTGAGCGGGGCCGTCGTTAAGACATCTCCCCCCACGTAAGGCCTGACCTCACGCTATCAGAGCGACTTACATAGGAGGGGCTTTGCTAGCTGGCGGCGGCTTGGCTCCCAAAAAGGGTGGAGCTGCCCATAGGCAGTCGACCCTGATTCAGCGCTGTTCAGGGGTAAAAACTCAGGGCAAAAAAAACCCCGCTTGAAGCGGGGTTCTCTATATTTACCTAAGATTAACTGAACTCTCGGACCAAGGTCGCAATACTCTCCTTGGCATCGCCAAAGAGCATACGCGTGTTCTCTTTGTAGAACAGCGGGTTCTCGATGCCCGAATAGCCAGTACCTTGGCCGCGCTTTGACACAAACACTTGCTTGGCTTTCCAGCATTCCAGAACCGGCATCCCTGCGATCGGCGAGTTCGGGTCGTCTTGCGCCGCGGGGTTCACGATGTCGTTGGAGCCGATCACGATGGCGACGTCCGTTTTGGGGAAGTCGTCGTTGATCTCGTCCATTTCCATCACGATGTCGTAGGGCACTTTGGCTTCGGCAAGAAGCACGTTCATGTGACCCGGCAAGCGCCCCGCCACGGGGTGGATCGCAAAGCGGACCTCTTTGCCCTGCGCGCGTAGTTTGCGCACGAGTTCGGCGACAGAGGATTGCGCCTGTGCCACGGCCATGCCGTAACCGGGGATGATCACGACGCTGTCGGCCTCATTAAGAGCGGTTGCAACGCCGTCGCTGTCGATGGCGATCTGCTCGCCTTCAACGGCCATCTGCTCGCCTGCAGGACCGCCAAAGCCACCCAAGATCACCGACACGAACGACCGGTTCATCGCCTTACACATGATGTAGGACAGGATCGCACCTGATGAGCCCACAAGTGCGCCGACCACGATCAAAAGGTCATTGCCGAGGCTGAAACCAATCGCCGCTGCCGCCCAACCCGAGTAGGAGTTGAGCATCGAGACGACCACAGGCATATCCGCCCCGCCGATCCCCATGATCAGGTGGTAGCCGATGAACAGCGCCGCCAATGTCATGATGAAGAGCGGCAAGAAACCACCGGAGTTGAAGTACCAAACGAGGCAAATCGCCGAGATGATGGCCGCAGAAGCGTTGAGCAGATGCCCACCAGGTAGCTTTTGTGCCGTGGTATTCACGCGACCCGCCAGCTTGCCGTAAGCGATGACGGAGCCGGTGAAGGTGACGGCACCGATGAAGACACCCAAGAACAGCTCGACCCGCAGGATCGCAATCTCGACGCCCGATTTATGGGCGAGAAGTGCGGCGAAGCCTTCAAGTGACTGACGCTGCCCCATGCCCATGCCGAACACTCGGGTGAGTTCGAGATGCGCGATATAGCCCACGAAAACCGCCGCAAGGCCGACAAGGCTGTGCATCGCGGCCACGAGCTCGGGCATCTGGGTCATCTGCACTTTGGTCGCCAGTTGGTAGCCGATCAAGCCGCCACCGACGATCATCAAAAGCGACAAAAGCCAGTAGCCAGCGCCCGGTCCGACGAGAGTTGCGGCAACGGCGAGGGCCATGCCCACGATGCCATACCACACGGCGCGCTTGGCGCTTTCTTGTCCAGAGAGGCCTCCCAGAGAGAGGATGAAGAGGACGGCTGCGACGACATACGCCGCTGTTGTAAATCCGAATTCCATTAGTCTAACCCCTTAAGATTTCTGGAACATGGCGAGCATGCGCCGTGTCACGAGGAAACCCCCGAAGATGTTGATACCCGTCATAAAGACAGCAAGTGCGGCCAATATGATCACAAGGAAAGACCCCGATCCAATCTGCACAAGCGCGCCCAAAATGATGATCGAAGAGATCGCGTTGGTCACGGCCATCAGCGGCGTGTGCAGCGAGTGCGCAACCCCCCAGATTACTTGAAAGCCGATAAAGACCGAAAGCACAAACACGATGAAGTGCTGCATGAAGCTCGCGGGCGCGACAAGGCCGATGGCCAAGAGGAGCGCGCCGCCGATGGCGAGCATCCCCACTTGATTGCGGGTTTGCAGTTTAAACGCGGCAGTTTCGGCCGCACGTTTCTCTTCTGCGGTCAGCTCCTTTGGCGCGGCCTTTTTCGGGGCTGCGGCAATGGCTGCGATCTTGGGTTTGGGTGGCGGGAAGGTGATTTCGCCATGGTGGGTCGCTGTCGCACCACGGATCACGTCGTCGTCCATGTTGTGCACTGGCACCCCGTCTTTTTTGGGTGTCAGGTCGGTCATCATATGACGGATGTTGGTGGAATAGAGCGTAGAGGACTGTGCGGCCATACGCGACGGGAAGTCGGTATAGCCGATGATGGTCACGCCGTTGTCGGTGACAACCTTCTCGTCCATGACGGTCAGCTTGCAGTTACCGCCCCGCTCAGCCGCGAGGTCGATGATCACCGATCCGGGCTTCATGCTGTCGACCATGTCTTTGGTCCAAAGCTCTGGCGCGTCGCGGCCAGGGATCAGCGCGGTCGTGATAACGATGTCCATATCGGGTGCGATTTCACGGAATTTCGCGAGCTGTGCTGCAGCGAATTCTGGCGAGGAAACAGAGGCGTAGCCGCCTGTTGCAGCACCGTCCTGCTGCTCTTCTTTGAAGTCGAGGAAGACGAACTCGGCGCCCATCGATTCAACCTGCTCTGCCACTTCGGGCCGCACGTCAAAGGCGTAGGTAATCGCCCCAAGCGAGGTCGCGGTGCCGATGGCGGCCAAGCCTGCGACGCCTGCGCCCACAACCAGAACCTTCGCTGGTGGCACTTTGCCCGCAGCTGTAATCTGGCCTGTAAAGAAGCGGCCAAAGTTGTTGGAGGCCTCGATCACCGCGCGGTAGCCCGCGATATTGGCCATCGACGAGAGCGCGTCCATTTTCTGCGCGCGAGAGATACGCGGGACCATATCCATCGCGATCACTGTGGCGCCCTGCTTGTTGGCAAGCTCCATCAAGGCCGCGTTTTGGGCTGGATAGAAGAAGGAGATCAGCGTCTGGCCTTCGCGCAGCCGCTTGGTCTCGACATCCGATGGTGGGCGCACCTTGGCGATGATATCCGCCGCCTTATACAGGGCGGCGCCGGTTTTCACGACCTCCACGCCTGCGTCTTTATACGTTTGGTCGTTAAAGCCAGCGGCTAGTCCTGCTCCGGATTCGATAACGCAGTCGTATCCGAGTTTATGCAGATCTCGGGCGGATGCGGGCGTCATTGCCACACGGTTCTCGCCTTCGTAAGTCTCTTTTGGTGTCCCGATTTTCATCGATTGTCCCCTTGCGCGATTTTGCAGTGCAAAAGACCTACCTCGCGCAACTATATTTCACAAGCAGGTAGAGACGTGAAACAAGCCTGCTTGCGCTAACGCCAATTTTCAAAGACAGCGGCGGGTTTTCTGGGTGTACGGGCAAAATCCGCGCGGAATTTGCGGCGCTGCATGTTTTCTTCGGGAATGATGAAACGGCGTTCAATGATCCAGATAAACACCGGCACCAGAACAAGCGCCAAAACCGCATCCCAGCGCAACGCCAGCCCCGCAAGGATAACAGCATCGCCGAGGTAGATCGGGTTGCGTGTCGCTTGAAAATGCCCGACGTCACGAGACTGTCGGCCTCGTTATGCGGAATGATGGTCGTGCGCATTTTGCGCATCTCCATCGCGGCCAGCAGCATCAGGATGACCCCTGCCCCAACCAAGAGTTGCGTGAGTGGAAAGTCGAGCGACAGCCCGAACGGCTGCACCTGCCCCACATTCCACGTGATCACGAGGGCGCCAAGCAGCCAAACGGGTGGAATGTCGATCCATTTCATAGGGTGTGCCTTATCTGCTTGTCACGAATTACAGTGAGGCTACGATAGGCCACGGGAATTGCACAGCAAAACCGTCCACTGCAGCGATGACTTGGTCGTGAATGGCCGCGGACTTGACTGTATCGGCGGTGGTAGAAATCCTGTCCCTTATGTTCATTTGGAAGGCCTTGTCATGACCGATTTTAGCAAGACGAAAGACCTGTTTCACCTGCCCGAGGGCATGATTTATCTCGATGGGAACTCGCTTGGGCCATTGCCCAAGGCCACTGCGGCACGTGTCGCCAAGACCGTGACCGATGAATGGGGCGATCTGCTGATCACCGGCTGGAACAAGGCAGGATGGATGGCGCAACCAACGGCGCTCGGCGACCGCATCGGGCGGCTGATCGGGGCCGAGGAGGGTCATGTGACCTTGGGGGATACGTTGTCGATCAAGGTCTATCAGGCGCTCGCCTCCGCGATTGACCTGAACCCAGACCGCAAGGTGATCTTGTCGGATACAGGCAACTTCCCCTCCGACCTTTATATGGCCGAAGGTCTGGTCGGCTCGCTTGGGCGCGGCTTGGAATTGCGCACGGTGGCACCTGAAGATGTGCTCGGCGCCCTGAGCAGCGACATCGCCGTCCTCATGCTTACCCAAGTCGATTACCGCACGGGCCGGATGCACGACATGGCAGCCCTGACCAAAGCCGCCCATGACAAGGGGATCGTCACGGTCTGGGATCTGGCGCATTCGGCGGGCGCCTTGCCCGTTGACCTCGCAGGGTGTGGGGCGGATTTTGCGGTAGGATGCACCTATAAATACCTCAACGGTGGCCCCGGTGCGCCTGCGTTCATCTATGTCGCCCCCCGCCATATTGCAGGCACTCGGCCAGCCCTTTCAGGCTGGCTCGGCCACGCCGCCCCTTTCGCTTTTGACCTCGATTACCGCGCAGGCACGGGGATCGAGCGGATGCGGGTTGGCACGCCGCCCGTGCTACAAATGGCCGCCCTTGATGCGGCGATGGAGATTTGGGACAGCGTTGATATGGGCGCGCTGGGGGCGCAGTCGATTGTCTTGTCGGAGGCCTTTATTGCAGGGGTCGAGGCCACCTGCCCCGACTTGCAGCTTGCCTCGCCGCGTGATCCGAACATCCGCGGGTCTCAGGTCTCGTTCCACCATGCAGAGGGCTATGCGATTATGCAGGCGCTGATTGCCCAAGGCGTGATCGGTGATTTCCGCGCACCGGACATCATGCGCTTTGGCTTCACGCCGCTGTTTATCGACGAAGATGACGTCGGCCGCGCCGTAGACAGTCTGGCGGGGATCATGCGCGACAAGACGTGGGATCAGCCGCAGTTCAAGACCCGAGCGGCTGTGACCTAGTCTCAAGGCTCACGCCGTACGCTTTGCGCGCTGTGACGAGGCGCAAGTCCTCTGGGTCCATGCCCAGCGACAGGATCGTTTTGCGGTCAAACCTAGCGCGGGCCTTTTCGCGGTCATGGGGCGTGCCGAACACTGTGTCGATCCAGCCCATGCCAAAGCTGACGTGGAACGTGGCGTGGTGGTCTTGGAAGTGGTGGGCCATATGATCGCGCGTCACCTTTTGCCCGAACCAACCTTTTGGCACATGCAAATGCGCGAGTGTGTGACAGTATTCGTAGAAGGTAAAGGCGCTGACGGAGCCCACGAAGATCGCAACCATGGGGAATAGAAGCGCCCAGTAGGCCCCGACAATTGGCCAGAGCACGATGAAGTGGGCGGCCAGTGAGATCAGGCCGAATTTGAGGGCGTACCAGTTGTCGCCGCCTGTGAAGAACTCTGGCTTGTTGGGAAATTCGTGGTGGCCGATGTGGCTACGGTATTGCGCGTTGAACAGGGATTGTTCGGACGGGGGTGCGCGGTGATAGAGGAAGCGGTGCATGATGTATTCGACGACGAATTGCATGACCGCGCCGTAGACCAGCGCCAGAATGAGGATCGGGGAGAACCAGAAGATCAGGGCCGTTATGCCAATAAGCCAGAACGGGAACAGGCGTTGCAGACTGCCCATTGCCATCAGGACGCGGATAGTTGGGATCATGGCGGGTCTCCTTACTTGTTTGTCGATGATGTTGCATTATGGTTGGTGACAAAAGCAATCTCGACGTCGCGGAAGTAAGGTGACACGTGTTCAAACTTATGGGGGCGGCCCTACCCGTTTTGTTCCTCTTTGTTGGCGCCGCGAAGGCTCAGACGCCTCATGCGTGCCATGCGTTCACGGCGGACGCGCCGATGGTGACGCAGACGCTTTATATGCCTCTAGAAGACGTGAGCCATACCCTGCGGATGCCGCTGATCTACTTTGAGGATAGGTTCGACCGTGTGGATGGACAGGTATATGAAGGGCAATTACTCAGTGTGATGAACGAGGCGTTTACGCCTGTCACGCGACCGCAAACGGCGGAATTGAACAAAGCAGGGAACCGCGGCTATATGACGTTTGTGATGCATGACTTTGTGCCGCTCGACCTTGTTCTCGGTATCAGTGCAGGTGCGCTTGACCGCAAGGTCGGGCGTGATCTGGCGCTGTTTGAAGAAAACGACGCGCCGTTTGATCTGGCAAAAGTGACCCCTTGCGCTGGTGCGATCATCCAGACTCGGTGCGCGACGACAAAGACCTTTGCGTGGCGCGGGATGAGGCTGGCGACGTCTTGGCAGTGATTTCATGTGATAAGACGGAGGACGCAAAGCGACATCCGGGCTGCAATCATGATTTTCGCGCCCGTGGGGTCGACGTGCATGCCAGTTACCGCTCACCCTACCTCAAAGACTGGGCGCGTATTCAGGCGGATATTTCCGATTTCATCGGCTGCGCCTTGGACAACCCGATGTGAAACGCACCCCGATGTAGGATGCGTTTCAACGCATCTTCCTATGGCTCGTGCAGCGCCTCACGTGAGCGGTAGAGCGGTTTGGTCAGGTAATGCAGCACGGTTTTCTCCCCTGTGTGCAACTCGACAGAGGCCTGTAATCCCGGACGGATCGCGATCTGGCTTTGGCGCTCGTCGAGGTTGTCGAGGTCCACAGCGACCGTCACCTTATAGTGTGGGGCAATGTCGGGGCGGCGCTCGTCTTTGAACGTGTCAGCAGAGATAAACTGCACCTTGCCTGCCAGGCTGCCGTAGATGGTGTAGTCATAGGCGCTGAATTTGATAGTCGCGTCTTGGCCGGGGATCACATTGGCGATGTCGGCCACTTTGACTTGCGCCTCGACGAATAGCTCGTCACCCAGCGGCGTGATCTGCGCAATTTCCTCACCTGGGCGGATAACGCCGCCGATGGTCGTGATTCCAAGGCTGTTCACGATCCCGCGCATCGGTGATTTGATCACTGTGCGGGACAACTGATCGGTGGACATACGCAGGTTTTGCCCAAGCTGCGCCAATTCCTGCAGCGTCTCGGAATAGGCACTGGCCCGCTCAAGTTCGGCGCCTGTCACAATCTCGTTGTAACGGATTTCCGCGTCGGCATTGGCTTTACGCGCCTTGGTGGTTTCGATCAACGAGACGATTTCGCGCTTGAGCATGTCTTCCATTGCTTCCAGCTCGCGCGCCGTTTCGGTTTTGACGCGGCGCGCCCCTTCGACCTTGCTGGTGTAGTCGGACTGACGGGCGCGCAACAAGGCGCGCTCGGAGGCTACAATATCAGGACTGCGCGATGCGATTTCCTGCGGGACATCAAACTCGAAAGCGCCCTGAATTTCTGCATCCAGCCGCAAACGGCGGATTTCAGCGGCCAGCACCTGATCTTCGAGATCCGCCACAGAGGTTGCAAATTGCGTCCCGCGCAGGCGCGCAATCACGTCGCCCGTTTGTACGATATCACCTTCAGAAACCAGCAGTGCGGCCAGAATACCGCCTTCGAGGTTCTGAATGATCTGGGGGCGAGAGGCGCTGACGACCTCGCCATTGCCCCGCACGATCTCGTCGACCCACGCGAATTTCGCCCAGATCACAAACAGCAGGACCGTTGCACCAACGAGCCAGATCGTCATGGACGAGCCGCGCATGCGCCCCGAAAATTCTGCGTCAATCGTCGCCATCAGCTTACTGCCCTGTCGTTGTTATTATTGCGCATATGGGCAAGCACCTCGTCGCGCGGCCCATCTACGATCATCCGCCCGCTCTGCAAGATCAATGTAGGCTCCGTCAGTTGCAGGATCGGTACGCGGTGCGTTGCGATCACAGCCGTGCGCCCCTCAAGCCACGTCGCAAGTCGGCTCACCAAGGCTGTTTCCAGAGTTTGGTCAAGCGAAGCTGTCGGCTCGTCCAGCAAGCAGACGCGCGGGTCTTGTAGCCATAGCCGCGCCCAGCCGATCGACTGGCGCTGCCCGATCGAGAGCCCTTCGCCGCCGTCCCGAATATCCAGATCCAGCCCCTTGGGGTGGTTGCGCACAAACTCACCCAGACCCGAAAAATCGAGTACCGCCAAGAGCCTGTCGTCATTACGCTCCAGCAAAGTCAGGTTCAGGTTTTCGCGCAAAGTGCCCGCAAAGAGCCGCACTTCCTGACTGAGGTATCCCATGCCACGGCGCAGGTCGCGGGCCATCACCTGCCCCATATTCACGCCGTCGATCAGCACCCGTCCCGAGGTCGGGCGGTGCAAGCCGGAGAGCACCTTCAGAAGCGTTGACTTGCCAGACCCGTTCGCCCCCAAGATCGCAATATGCTGGCCTGCTTTGATGCTCAGCGCGGGGATATCGACCGTCGCGCCGCTGTCTTCGTCGTAGGCATAGGTCATCTCGCGAAGCTCATAGCCGCCCTTGATGACCTCGCGGCGCAGGTAGCTGCGCCCCTCTTCCATATCTTGTGGGGCCAGCGCAATCTTTTCCAACCCGTCGAGGGCAGCTTTCACATTGGACCAACGGGCGAGCGTGCCCGCCAATTGGGTCAGCGGTCCCAGCGTCCGGCTGGTCAGAATACCCACTGCAATGATTGTCCCCACAGTGAAATCACCGCGAAACACCATGAACGTCCCCACGCCCACAGCAGAGACATAGGTCGCTTGCTGCACGCCCTGCGACCAGAAGGTCAGCGTCGTTGCCAGCTTGCGCTGCTCGGATGTCGCGAGCGACGAAAGCGCTGTCAATTCGGACCAGATGCGGCGGAAACGGTCTTCGCCGCGTTGGGCCTTGATCGTATCGACATCGTAAATCGCTTCGTGCAACAGGCGGCTGGATTTGGTGGAGGCCCCTTGGGTCTCCATCGTCAGGGCCATCATCCGCTTTTGCATAAAGAACGACGGCAGGACCATCAGGATGCCCCCCGCAAAAAGCACCCAGACCACATTGCCGCTAATCGAGGCCACAAGCGCGAGGAACAGCACGATAAACGGCAGGTCGGTCAGAGTGCCGATGGTCGAGGCGGTAAAGAACTCGCGGATCGCCGAGAATTCCCGCACGGCGGCGAAAGTGGCAGAGGGTGTTTGCCCGCGCAATCCCGATTGCATACCCAAAAGCTTATCCATCAAAAGCTCTTGGATTTGCATCTCGACCCTGCGCCCTGCCCCGTCCATCAAACGGGCACGCGCGATGCGCACAAAGGCTTCAAGCAGCATTGCCAAGCCAGCCCCGATGGCCAAGACCCAAAGGGTCGCTGTGGATTGGTGCGGGATCACGCGGTCGTAGACCTGCAAGGAAAACAGCGCCACGGCAACCGCCAAAAGGTTCGCCACAAAAGACCCCAACGCGACTTCGAAAATGATCCGGCGGAAGCTTTTGATCTTGCCCCAGAACCAATGGTCATTGGCACCTTTGGTCGCGTGCCTCCGGCTCAATTCTGTCACCGCCACATTGGCCGTGATAATCTGCCACGAGAACCCCGCCTGAAACGCGGCAAGATCGACCTCAACCTGACTGTCGTTTTGCGTCGCGTCATAAACCGTGAGGATGTCGTCTTCTTGGCGCATAACCAAGACCATTTCGCCGTTGTTCATTTCGGCCAAGGCTGGCCAGAGCTTTGCGGTCAGTTTGCGCGGCGTGGCAAGGCTGGTGACAAGCCCGACCTGTCCTAAGGCTCGTGCAATCGCATCCGCAGACAGATCACCGCCCGTCTCGGCGGTCAATTGCTCCAGCAAATCGGTCTTTTGCAGCGCAACTCCCAACAACTCCGCAAAGAGCGAGGTTATTTCCGCGCGGGCCAAGGCGTTTTCAGAGTACCGCGCCTCTGGCAGCGGTGCCGCAACAGAGGGGGCCACGGCGCCTTGTGCAGGGGTGATCCGCTTGAGCTTGACCCCTTTGGTCGTGCTTGCGTTAAAGGCCAGAACCGGTCCCGTCAAATCTGCTCTCCGTTCACCAATGTGCCGCTTAACGCTGCTATTTTTAATTGGACGCGTGCGATCTCGTATTTGAGGCCCACCGCTTCGCGCTCTGCGCGCACTTTTGTCTCGAAGATGCCGACGACATCCGGCACGGCGCGTTGCCCTGCCTTTTGCTGTTCGGCATAAATCGCGTAGTTGGCGGCCGCTTGGGCTGCGAGGGACTGTGCTTGCACCTCTTGGCGCTGCAATGAGGCAAGCTCGCCTTCAAGCGCGCGCAAAGACCGGTTGGCATCTTCTTTGACTTGCCCAACACGGGCGGCGGCGGCGGCTTTTTGTTCTTCAATCGCGGCCAGATTGGCCGATGTGCCAAAGCCAACACCATTGGCGGCACCAATATTGAGCCCGAGTTTCACGCCATTGCCGACTGTCCCGCCCGCCGTCAGACTGGGGAGAAACCCTGCGCGCGCGGCTGTCGCTTCGGCAACCATACGCGTGCTTTCGGCCTGCGCCTTCAAAACAGCCAACGGCGTTTTATCGACGTTCCCGTCGGTGAGCGTGGAAAGACCGGAGACCCCCGTGATCGGCACGGCCGTCATCGCCCCAAGTTCGGAAAGTGCACCTGCGGCTGTCTCTTGATCCGACGCCATATCGGCCTGCATCTGGTTCAATTTCTGCTGCACAATCTGCAATTCGACGCGGGCAGACACCCCGCCCTTCACGCGTTCTGACATGACGTATTCGTAATGGGTCATCTGGGCCATTGCGGCCGCGTTCACATCAGCCCGCGCGCTGGCCTGCTGCGCCGAAATGTAAAGCTCCAACCCTGAAAGCACCCGCTTGTTGGTGTCTTGCGCCAAGTTCACAGCCGCGACTTCAACGTCAGCGGCGGCATAATCGCGCTCGGCCTTCTTGCGTCCGTTGTCAAACAGCACCTGCTCGACAACCATCGTCGACACAAGCGCCCCGAGTGACGTCAAAGATACCGAAGGGCCAAGCGACGGCAACCAGTTGTTGGCACGGGCTTCGGCACGCAGTTTGGCCGCGCGAAGCTCTGCTTCGGCAGCGCGGGAATTGGCGGCCAGCACCGCATTTGCGACATCAGCAAAAGCCCCGGACCCCAACACCGAGCGGCGGTTCAACAGGGTTTCGATCAGCGCCGATTGTGATCCGTTTTCCATTTGCGCATCAAGTGCGGAGGCAGGAGAAGCCCCATATTCGCCGCTGTTTTTGGTGACATCCGCACCCGTGCCAGAGCCCATGCACCCTGAAAGGAGCGCAACTGCACATATTACCGTAGATACTCTTAACCCGTCCCGTCCATACACTGCGCCATGCCCCGCCGATATTATTATTGTGCCAAGGGGTCACAGGCCGGCAGTGCGCCGGCCCGTGTTTCATTGTGATCAGATGACCGACTGGTTAAAGTCGATATCTTGGCTGATGATCAATTCGCCGCCATTCGCACCAACCGCATAGACGTCGTAGTCCTGACCGTTGATGGATGTGGTGCAGGTCACAGTGGCTGTGCCGTTCAGGGTGACGTGATCGTCTGTGCCGCCGTGAACGATAAGCTTGTTATCATTCGCAGACAGGCCTTCGAGATCAGCAACCGACAGGGTAAGCTGGCTGTCATCTGCAAACTCAAGATCGATCGCGCCGATGTGGAAGTTGCCAATCGCAGCAGAGCCCATATCGACAACGTCGGTGGTGTCGTTGTCGAGCACCAGAAGCGTGGAGTTGGAGTTACCAGCCGCATCGCTTGATGTCACCACGAGGTGGCTGCCATCAGGGATTTCGCCCGCGCGGGTGAACAGATGTGTCAACTCGCCGTTCAGCGGTTTCACATAGGAGCCGCCTTCTGTGGCCATTGCGCCAGCATCGGAGCCGTTCACAAACTCGGTCACATCCACAGCGATGCCTGTTTCGACGTTGAGCATCGAGAAGCCGCGCGTAGTCGTATCACTATAGGTCACGGATTCGATATCGGCTGCGTCTGGCGCAATGGTATCAACCATGAAGGTATCGGTGATGCTGGCCACGTTGCCTGCGCCGTCTGTTGCTCGGATCTCAACCGTTGTCGGATACTCGCCTGCCGGAATTTCGGACGCATCAAAATGCACCGACCAGTTGCCATCGACATCCACAGTTGCCGCTCGTGTTGTACCCTCAAAGGTGACCATCACGGTCGAGCCCTCTTCGACCACACCGTTCAAGGTGATCCCGTCGGCGGCCTCGGCATTATTGACGATATCGTCACCCTCAACCTGACCTGCGGCATTGGCAAGACGGTTGACGAATGTATCGACCTCAAGCGTGCTTGTCGCGGTGTCCACGTTCCCTGCTGCGTCACGTGCTGTGACGGTGACAGGGATCGTTGTTTCGCCTGATGCGAACTGGCTATGCGCGTAATTCACATACCATGTGCCGTCTGCGGCTACGGTTGCGTCACGGGCCACACCACCCAAGTTAACGCGAACGGTATCAGCGCCCTCGGATGTGCCCGTCAGGCGCACACCGTTTGCATGTTCGGTCATGTTCACAACGCCGTCGTTGTTGAAGCTGCCGCCGCCAGTGGTGATGCCACCTGGGTTGATGGCGACATCAATGACTGTGTCGATCCGCACGGTTGCTGTCGCTGTGGCGACGTTCCCTGCGTTATCTGTTGCGCGCACGGACACGGGTGCTGTGACCTGACCTGTCGGAACTTCTGCCGTTGACCAATTCGCAGACCATGTGCCGTTTGGCCCTGCGGTCACAACGCGGGTGCCAGTGCCGAAAGTGACAGTCACTTGCGCCCCTGCATCTGCGGTGCCGTTCAAGGTCACGCCGTCTGCGTGCTCTGCAATATTGACGATCCCGTCTGTCTCGACATGGGATGTGTCGATTGCCGTGCTCAGGTCGGTGTCGATGTGCACAACACCCGAAGCCGTGGCCGTATTCCCGCCTGCATCAGTCGAAACGGCCGTCACGGTCACATCGCGTGTGCCTGTCGGTGTTTCCGCAGAGCTAAATGTCGCCGTCCAGTTGCCGTCCTCATCAGCGCTCACGGTGTGCGAATGCCCCGCCATTGTGACAACCACCGACGCGTTTGCTTCTGCAACGCCGCCGACAGTCACACCATTTGCATGCTCGACACGGTTCACGGTGCCGTCACCGCCAGCCGCAGATGTATCAAGCGTCAGGCTTGTAACCGTATAAATGTGCACAACATCCGAAACGGTGGCCGTGTTGCAATGCGCGTCAGTTGCCGTCACACGGACGTTCAGATCATATTCGCCCTGATCAATTGTGCCCGCAGGCAGATTAAGCGACCAGTTTTCACCCGTGACAACAGCGTTGTAGTTCACACCGTCGATACGCACGACCACGGTCGAACCGGCCTCTGTCGTGCCTGTGATCGTGACACCATCCGCCTCTTCGACGAAGCTCACAATACCGTCGGTCTCGACAGTATCGACGCTGACGCTGACAGATGCGATTGTATCGAGCACAAGCGTATCAGTCGCTGTCGCGGTTTTGGTACCGTCAGTCAGCGTCACACTCACGCCAGTTTGATACTCACCACCAGCAAGCTCAGCGGGCGTATAAGTTGTCGACCAGTTGCCGTTGCCGTCAACGGTGACGTGATGAGAAACACCGCCGGCCGTCACAACACCTGACGCACCCGCAGTCCCGGTCCCAGAAATCTCAACACCGTCAATGTAGTCGGCATTATTCACCAGAACACCAGCACCCTGCGTGCCACCAGTGATAGCCACTTCGAGTGGCACATCAGGATCGGTTGGATCGGTTGGGTCAGTCGGATCAGTTGGGTCAGTCGGATCAGTCGGATCGGTTGGGTCAGTCGGATCGGTTGGATTCTCACCCGCACCCCCCCCCCGCTACAATCGCAGCCACACCAAGCGCCGCAGCACCCGCACCGAGGGTCGACAAGCCACCAAGACCACCGAGCAATGGCGTGAAAAGCATGCCCGCCTCTGAGTCCACAGCCTCAACACCAGCCACCATAACCTCGGAGCCACGCACGAAATACAGATCGTCATCCGGGCTCCACTTACCGAAAGAATCCGCATCCACGTATTGCGCTTAAAGAAGATCCCCTTCTCCGGCGACCAGATCAACCTTAGCCAAATTCCCGTTCGCAGAGATGAACAATTCGTTCGCCGCTACACCATCGGCTCCGAAGAACGCTCGATCGTGACGACCTGCCCATCAACCAGAGTGACCTGCAGGGCCTGCCCCTGACGCACATAGGAAAGGATATTGTTACGGTCGAGATTCAGGGAGATGTCCTGCCCTGCGCCAAAAACAATGGAAGAGGCGCCACTTGCACCCGCAACCGACCCACGCTCAACAACGCCCGTGTCTCCACGAACAACGAATTCAATCGCTGACATAATACTCGCTCCGCCTCATTGCACCGCCATCATGGACGTGTGCTTATTTTAATTGGAACCACACGATCTGCCATCGAGATCAATTTCTAGTGGGAAAATGCCCAAAAAGTCATCACATCAGGGACTTATTGATGCCACATTTGCGATTTCCAAACGCTGTGTCTTGGGCGCAACGTCTTTAGTCGTCGATCGCAACTGCCGAGTTTCGGTGGATTTGCGCATTCAACGCCGCCCCGAGCAAAATCAGATAGGCGCTGACATAAAGCCATAGCATCAGGCCGATCACAGCGCCAATTGAGCCATAAACCTCGTTATAGGCCCCGAAATTGGTCAGGTAGAACGACAGCCCCGCCGATGCCAAAATCCAGAGCACGATCACAGTGACCGCCCCCACCGTAAACCACCGCCCCCGCGGGCCGGGCCGCGCCGGCCCAAAGCGGTACAGCAGCCCGAGCGCCAAAAGCAGCACGCCCAAGGCGATAATCCAGCGTAAAAACTCCAGCAGCCACGCCGTCGCCCCTGCCAGCGGAACAAAGGCCAGAACCACAGGGGCGATCACAACCGCGAGCAAGGCGACAATCGCCAAAAAGACCAAGCAGATCGTCAGGCCGAAAGCCACGATGGCCTGCCAAATGCCGTTACGCGGCGGCAAACCCGCAATCGCATTCAAGCCACCGATGAGCGCCCCGACCCCTGCCCGCGACGACCATAGCGCCAACAAGATCGAGATCGTTGTGGCCCAGCCCAAGGTCCGCGACTGCGCCGCCAGCAAATACTGGATCTGCCCGCTGAATAAATCATAAGCATCGGATGGAATGATCGTTTCCATAAGCGCTAGCTGCTCGGTGACGACGGCGGGATCAGCGACAAGGCCGAAGATTGCGATAATCGCGGCAAGGCCCGGAAACACAGCAAACATCCCAAAGAACGCGACACCCGCGGCAATCAGGCTCACATGTTTGCGGCCCGCCAAAAGCCAAGTCGCCCATAAAAGCTTCCACAGGCGCTGCGCCAAACCAAATGCGTTCATGGCTTCAAGGGTCCTACATCATACACTTGCACAACTTACGTCGAGAAAAACCGGATAGCCAGAACCGAGCGTGACAGAGATTTAAATCTCAATTTTTCAAAATCTTATAATTCATAAGTCATGTGATATATCGCTGTTCGACAGCGCGGATGTGGCGATTACCGCCGAAATTTTGCAAATAGGCTTGCCGTGAAACGAAAACAAAATATACCTGAAAGCCTATCGGATGGAAGTTAAAGCAATTGTCGACACTTACAGAACATGTGAATACACTCGCAGATCACATTCATGCGGAACGCCAGCATAAACAACGGCTTATCGTCGCTATTGCCGGTGCCCCCGGCAGTGGGAAGTCTACACTCGCCAGCGAAGTTGCCCGCCGCCTGACCCAGCAAAAATGCCACTGCATCGTTGTGCCGATGGACGGGTTTCATTTGGACAATGCGATCTTGGAGACGTTGGGTCTGCGGCCACGCAAGGGTGCACCAGAGACCTTTGATGCCAACGGATTTGTACGCTTTATCAAGGCGATAAAAGACGGATCGGATGTTTACGGGCCGATCTTTGACCGTTCGCGTGATATTTCCATCGCTGGCGCAATCGCGATTCCGGGAGACATGCCGGTGGTCATTGTCGAGGGCAATTACCTGATGTTTGACGCCGATGGCTGGCGCGACCTTGCCCCGCTGTGGGATGTGACGGCGCGTCTGGATGTGCCGTTGCCAGAATTGCGCGCGCGGTTGATCCAGCGCTGGCTTTCGCTCAATTACTCCCGCGCGGCCGCCACCCGTCGGGCAGAGGGCAACGATATTCCGAACGCCCAAGCGGTGATCGACAAGGCTCTGCCCTGCGACATCAATCTTGACGGAAAACCAGTCGGTTAATCGCCCAAATTCAACATGGCAATTCGCGATGTCTCCCTGTATTAAGTGATATCAACGGGCCGCTGCGGCTCTGTTTCGATATTGAGGTAAATGCGCTGCAACCTGCTCTGCCCCCGCTAGCCGACCTTGTGGCTTGCCCGCAATGTGACACGCTGCATTACGCGGCGCGCTTGCCCGAGGGTTCCCGGGCCTATTGTAAGCGCTGCGGCGTCGTGATCGCCACCGAGCGCGCAACGGCTTTTGCGCAGGTGCTCAGCCTGGCAATCACAGCGTTTATTCTGATGGTGGCCGCGATCAGTTTTCCGTTTTTGGAGCTTGATGTCGCGGGCCATCATAACAGTATTTCCGTGCTACAGGCTGTGACGGTGTTTAATGACGGGATCGCCCTTTTGTTGGCGATTGCGGTTGCGGGATTCATCGTTTTCCTGCCACTTTTGCGTCTTGCCTCGATCATTTACGCGCTTGGACCACTGGTGCGCGGAAAGCCCGCGCGCCGGAGCGCGAAAGAGGCCTTTGCGCTGGCAGAGTTCTTACAGCCCTGGAGTATGGCCGAGATTTTCATCGTAGGCGTGGCCGTCGCCCTGATCAAGGTTGCGGGTCTTGCCCACGTTTCGACTGGCCCCGCGTTTTGGGCGTTTTGTGCGCTTGTTCTGATTACGGTCCTAAAGGATCAACTCATTTGTAGGTATTCGGTTTGGCAAGCACTGGACTAGGCGAAGGGCTGATCACAGCACGCGAAGCGGGTCTTGTGGCCTGCGGCCGCTGTGGCCGTTTGCATCCCATCGCCGAGAACTACTGCAGCCGCTGCTCCGCGCCGCTGGAAAGTCGCGATTTCGAGAGCCCGCAGAAGGTCTGGGCATGGTTGATCGCGGGATTGGTCGCCTATTTGCCCGCCAACATCTACCCGATGCTGCGCACATCGCAGCTTGGCACGAGCACGGAAAGCACGATTGTCGGCGGCGTAATGGACCTGATCCATCACGGCTCTGTCGGTATTGCGGCCATTGTCTTTTTTGCCTCTATCGTGATCCCCGTGGGCAAGTTTTTCGCGATTGCCTATCTCGCCATCTCGGTGCAACGCAAATCACTGCTTAATCAGCACCAGCGCCACAAACTGTATGAAGTCGTTGAATTCGTTGGCCGATGGTCAATGATCGACGTCTTTGTGGTCGCCATTCTTTCGGCGCTTGTGCAGTTTGACACGCTGGCCTCGATCAACCCCGGAATAGCGGCTTTTAGTTTTGCCATTTCGGTCGTATTCACCATGCTTTCCGCCCAAAGCTTTGATGCCCGCCTTATCTGGGACGTAGACAGGACCAACCATGCCAAGTGACCAAAACCAAAGCCCTGCCAATATGGACGTGCGCGCCGTCAAGCGCCCGATCTGGCAACGTATATCCATCGTTTGGATCGTGCCCGTGCTCGCGTTGATTGTCTCGCTTGGCGTGGCCTACCAAAACTATGCCAATCAGGGTGTCGCGGTCGAGATCACCTTCGAGAACGCGGCAGGCATGGCGGCGGGCGAAACCTTGATCAAATACCGCGATGTGACGGTCGGATCGGTGGAGAAAGTCGCCTTTGCGGACGGGCTTGCGGATGTGGTGGTGCATGCCCGCATTGACCAAAACATTGCCCCCTACCTTGACGACGATGCCATGTTCTGGGTCGTCCGCCCTGATGTATCGCTGCGCGGAATTTCCGGCCTCGATACAGTGTTGGGCGGCGTCTATATTGAGGGCAATTGGGACAAAGAGGCCGACGTGGCCCAGACTTCGTTCATTGGTCTTGAGACACCACCGCTGACCCGCGCCGACCAACCCGGCACCATTGTGACCCTGCGCGCGCCCGACGGCAGCGCCTTGGCCAAGGGTGCGCCCTTGCTGCATAAGGGTATTCAGGTAGGCTATCTGGAAACGCCAGATCTGGCGTTCAACGGCAAAGACGTGATCGTATCGGCCTTTATCGAGGCCCCTTATGACGCGCAGGTCACTTCGAACACACGGTTTTGGGATACGTCCGGTTTTTCGGTCAAGTTCGGCACCGGTGGCGTTTCATTGGACGTGAACTCACTTGCGTCGCTGATTGAGGGCGGGATCGCGTTTGACACGATGGTCTCGGGGGGGCGCCCTGTGGTCCAAGATCAGGTTTTCGATCTGTTCCCTGATGAGGAAACCGCCCGCAGCAGCCTTTTCGCCCGCCCGAACCAAGCCGTTTTGAACGTCTCGGTCTTGTTCGAGCAATCGGTGAGCGGCCTGTCTGTCGGGTCTGAAGTCCGCTTTAACGGCATTCGGATCGGTGAGGTCACGGATCTGAGCGCCTCTGTGATGGAGGTGCGCGGCGTGCCGGCGGTGCGTCTGCGTGCGAACCTCGCAATTGAGCCCGCCCGCTTGGGTCTTGGCGAGGATGCGACGCCAGCGGATGCCTCTGCATTCCTTGCCGATTATGTCGCGCGCGGCCTGCGAGCACGGATGATCACGGGCAATATTTTGTCAGGCTCCTTGCAGGTTGAATTGCTGGAAATCGCAAACGCCGGCCCGCAAGAGATGACAACAACCGACGATGGCTATGACGTTATCCCGACCACCAAATCGGAAATTACCGTTATGGCCGCCACTGCCGAAGGCGTGCTTGACCGCATCAACAATCTGCCAGTCGAAGAGCTGATGACAGGTGCCATTGATATGATGGACAGCTTCGAGCGCTTGGCCAATGACGAGAGCCTGCGCGCGGCCCCTGCGTCGTTGACGGCTCTGTTGGACGAGGCCCGCGGCCTCATCGCCAACGAAGACATCCAAGCAGTGCCCGCAGAAGTGCGCGGCGCGGTCACAGATGTACGCCAGTCACTGGCTAATCTGAACGCGATTATGGCAAGTGCTGATGAGCAGCAGATCGTGATGAAGCTCGCCGAGACATTGGAAACCGCCAATACGGCCATTGCCAATATCGAAGAATCCACACGCAACCTGCCGCAGATTACCGCACAGATTGAGGCCATTATCGCAAAGGCAAATGCGCTTGAACTGGATAGTCTGGTGGCCAATGCGACGGCCACCTTGGCCTCGATCGACACGCTGATCGGCAGCGACGCGACAGCAGAACTGCCCGCGTCCCTCTCGGCGGCGTTGGACGAGATGACGGTGTTTCTGGCCGAGGTCCGCAAGGGCGGCGCCATCGAGAACGTGAACGCGGCGCTGCAAAGTGCGAGCGAAGCGGCCAAGGCGATCGAGACATCGGTGCAGGGCTTGCCTGACCTCTCGTCACGGGCCTCGCGACTTGTCACCGAGACCGAAGCGGTCATCGCCTCGTTCGGCGAGCGGTCGCGGTTCAGCGCCGAGACCCTTGGCACCCTGCGGGACATTCAATCGGCTGCGGATGCGGTCACCAATTTGGCGCGGACGATCCAGCGCAATCCAAGTTCACTTTTGACGGGGCGGTAACACCAGATGATGAAACCAATGATCTTTGTGGGGCTGACCGCCCTGATGGCAGCTTGTTCAGGGCCCACGGCGCGGCTGGATATGTCGCCCGTGCAAACCGGGATGAAACTCCGCGCCGCTGTCGGTTCGGCCATGGTGCGCACCGTCTCTTTGCCCACCTATGCCGCCGCAGAGGAGCTTGCGACAGAAACCGCCGAGGGGTTGATCGCGTCGAATGCGGATGTGCTTTGGGCGGATGATCCGTCGCGCGCGGTCACACTGACCCTGACCCGCAATATTGGCGGCATTATCAACGCGAAGGTCGGCCCCGATCCGTGGCCCTTTGCAGGGTTGCCAGATGTGTCGATTGATGTGCGCGTGACGCGGATGATCGCGGGCGCAGACGGTGTGTTTGACCTTGAGGGCCAGTATTTTGTCGGTGGTGACGGGATCGACTATCCGAACTCCACTAACGCATTTGCCATCACAACGACCGTCGCGAGCCAAGAGCCTGCGGCCATCGCCTTGGCACAGGCACAGGCGCTTATGGTTCTGTCGGAACAAATTTCTGCCAAGATTGCGCGCTAAAGGTCACATATGCCTGATCCTTGGCTTTGACCCCTTCACGCGAGCGGTCTGAGTGCGCACAATAGGAACCGAGGCGGCAAAAGACCGCGCGTAAGAGCAGGATAGAGATGAAAGCGTCAGACACCGCAGGATTTATTATTGCCCACCGTAATGACGGCATGGGGGCGCGGATTATCGCGATCCTCAACGCTGTGCGGATCGCGCAGGATTATGACCTTCCCTATTATGTCGGCTGACTAATGGAGGACCCGATGATCCACGTTTCATGATAGGAGTTTGCCCAAATTGCCATCGGAGAGCCCACCACGGTGTAGACGCAAAGAACTATAATGCCAAAATGCTTGTTTTTGTTGACGGGATTGAACGACATCCAACGAGTTCGTAACAAGCACATTCAGTTGCGG
>JAQXBV010000095.1 GCA_029252195.1 Yoonia sp. | reverse complement strand
GCAAGCGCGTCCCAACCATCTTGCCAGTAGGTCTTATACCAGCCCCGAATGGTGTCGTCGTCCAGATAGAGAAACTTTGCGATCTGAGCGCAACTTCCTCCATCGTCCAACAGCAAGATCGCATTTGCCCTGCGGGCAATGCAGTGGTCTTCGCGCTGGCGACGCACGCAGGCCTCACGCTCAAGGCGTTCTGCTGCGGAAAGAAAACCAGGACAAATCATACCCGTAGCTGAATCGTTCCACGCCCAAGCGTCAAGACGTCAAATTCGGCTCCCGAAGGACTCAGAGTATAGCATTCCCATGACGTTAGGTCAGCTCCACTTATGCAATTGCTGCATAGCAGCATTGATCAAGCGGGGTATTGTGCAAGTGCAGCCGTACCGCCATCTTAGTCACAACGAAACGCGATACGGCGGATCGGATACGAGTAAGAAAAGAGAATATAACATGGCATATGTGAACACAGCACGCACCGGCGGCATCACCCTTTCCCAGCGTTTTGCGGCCCTGCGCGAGAACTTCGTAGCAGCTCGTGCCCAGCGCAAAATCTATACAACAACACTCAACGAGCTGGAAATGCTCTCCAACCGCGACCTCGCTGATCTGGGCATCGCCCGCTCAATGATCAAATCAATCGCTATGGAAGCCGCCTACGGCAAGTAATTAAGAATTGGATGCGTATCCTCCTCCCTGAAGTACGCATCTAGTCGGGCCACAAACGCCAGCCTCCCCTGTGCATGTGGTCCATTGGAACGGCGGCGATACCCACCTCCTCCAGGGTATCGCCACCACCACACGAGATTCGGTCCTGTCACCTCCTCCCGACAGTCCCGAAACCACCGCGACCGATAACGCCCACCTCCTCCCGGGCAAAAGGTCGTGAGGAAGCGCCCCGCCTCTTCTCCTCCCGAGATGCGAGCGGGCGCTGATTGATAGAAACGGTCATGCCCACCTCCTCCCGGGCATGGCCGTTTTTTTATGTCCAAAATCGACGGAGATTCCGCACTGTTCCGTTCAACAACGGACAGACAAAGGAATTAGGTCCATGCATATCCTCCCATATATCTTCCTCTCCCTTGCAGGCGGCCTTAGCCTCGCCAGTTTTCTGACCTCTACGATCATCCTCTAAAGCCCCTTCCATTGGGCGGCGCGGCATTTATAAGCGCGCCATGACATACGCACTTTTCATCGGCCTTCTGGGCTTTGCCTTTGCTTCCTCGATCACGCCTGGGCCAAATAACCTGATGCTCATGGCCTCCGGGGCCAATTACGGGCTACGGCGCACGATCCCGCATATGCTGGGCGTCAGCCTCGGGCACGCTTTCATGGTCTTTATGATCGGGGTGATTTTGTTGCAGGTCTTTGAGGCCTACCCGATCCTCAACACGATCCTGAAGGTCGCGGGCTCTGCCTATATGCTCTGGCTGGCGTGGAAAATCGCCAATGCCGTCCCGCCAGAATCGAAAAAGGTCGAAGGCACGCCCTTCACATTCCTGCAAGCCGCCGCCTTTCAATGGGTCAACCCCAAGGCGTGGATCATGGGAATCACCGCGATCAGCGGCTACGCCCCAAACAATTACGGCGTGATCGGCGGGGCGGCTCTCGTCTCGGTCATATTCTGCGCCGTCAACTTCCCCTCTGTCACGGTCTGGGCGTGGATGGGCATGCAGCTACGGCGCTGGCTCGGCACAGCAAAACGGTTGCGCATTTTCAACGTGACAATGGCGCTGTTGCTGGTGGTCTCACTCTACCCGATGCTGAACCATTAAGCCGTGGCTTCTGTGTGGCGTTTAAAGTTATCTTAAATCGCCTGCCAGCCCGCCTTTTGCATCTCAATCGGATTTTGTTCCTCGGCGTCAAAGGTCTCACGCACGAGAACACCCTCCTCCGTCTCGGAAAACGCAACCGACATGCTGCGATCACCAAAGCTCGCCTCGATCGACGACATCGGCGCCACACGGGTATAATTGCCGCCAAAATCAAAGCCCATGGATCCATCCTTGGCCTCCATCCGGCTTGAAAACGCGCCACCGTCCCGCAGATCCACCGTCGAGGCGGTCGTGTGCCAATCGTCAGACGCCGCATTCCACGCCATGATATCCGCAGGCGTCGTCCAGCTCTCCCACACACGGGCCAAGGGAGCGCGCACTGTTGTCTCAATCGTGATTTTCGTGTCCATTCCTATCTCTAAAGAGAGCGCGCAGCCCTCGCTTTTCCTCGCATGCCCGCCTTAGAAAGGCACATCATCCGCATCAGCCGCAGACACAATAAAGCGCGCAACGACATGCTTTGATCCGGCCTTATCAAACTCTATCACCAGCTTATCGCCTTCAATGCCCATCACCTCGCCGTAGCCAAACTTCTGGTGAAACACGCGGTCTCCCACAGTGAAGGCGCTCACGGCCGTCAAATCAATCACGTTATTGCGTGTCTGCTGCGGCTGGGAAACGCCGCGCTGCTGACTTCGGCTCTGCAATCTGCGCCATCCGGGCGAATTGTAAACATCAGCCTCGGACGCCTTTTGATGCAGGCCCGATCCATATCCGTCTTGCATCGCAGGCGATGCACTCGCAGCCATCCCCGCAGCGCCAAAGCCACCCCCATAAAGGCCGGGAGGCGTCAAAACCTCCACGTGTTCCTCTGGCAATTCGTCTATAAACCGCGACGGCATCGCCGATTGCCATTGGCCGTAAACACGACGGTTGGCCGCAAAGGAAATCGTGCATAGCTCCTCCGCCCGCGTAATCCCGACATAGGCCAGCCGACGTTCTTCCTCCAAACCCTTCATGCCGCTTTCATCCATCGAGCGCTGGGAAGGAAACAACCCATCCTCCCAGCCGGGCAAAAACACCGCCGGAAACTCCAAACCCTTGGCCGCGTGCAGCGTCATAATCGACACTTTCTCGCCCTGCTCCTCGGTCTCATTGTCCATGATGAGACTAACGTGTTCCAAGAACCCTTGCAGGTTCTCGAAATTCTCCAACGCCTTCACCAATTCCTTAATGTTCTCCAGCCGACCCGGCGCCTCTGGCGTTTTATCGTTCTGCCAAAATCCGGTATAGCCGCTCTCGTCTAGGATCATCCCCGCCAGCTCGACATGGGTATCGGCCTCGGCCATCACCTGCGCATGCCAGCGATCCAAGCCCTGCACCAAAAGCGTCAGTTCTTTCAGCCCCTTACCGCCCAGAAGTTTGCCTTCACATACCAGCCGCGCGCCCTCCACAAGGTTCACGCCATTCTCGCGGGCCGCGCGCTGGATCGTCTGCACCGCCTTATCGCCAAGGCCACGCTTGGGCGTATTGACGATCCGCTCGAACGCCAGATCATCGTCCTGCGAAACAGCCAGCCGGAAATAAGCCATCGCGTCGCGGATCTCCAGCCGCTCGTAAAAGCGCGGGCCACCGATGACGCGGTAAGGCAGCCCTATCGTCAGAAACCGGTCCTCAAAGGCGCGCATCTGGTGGCTGGCACGGACCAGAATAGCCATGCTATCAAGGCCGATCTTGTCCAAGCCACGCGTACCCCGCTGCAAGGCCTCGATCTCCTCACCGATCCAGCGCGCCTCTTCCTCGCCGTCCCAATGACCGATCAGACGCACCTTCTCGCCCTCTTCGCGGTCGGTGAACAGCGTCTTGCCAAGCCGTCCCTTATTGGCGTCAATCACACCAGAGGCCGCCGCCAGAATATGCGGCGTCGAGCGATAATTCTGCTCCAGACGCACCACAACAGCACCCGGAAAATCCTTCTCAAAGCGCAAGATGTTGCCCACTTCGGCCCCGCGCCAGCCGTAAATCGACTGATCGTCATCGCCAACGCAGCAAATATTCTTATGCTGTGCGGCCAGCAGGCGCAGCCACAAATACTGCGCCACGTTGGTATCCTGATACTCATCTACCAATATAAATTTAAAGCGGCGTTGATATTGCTCCAACACATCCTGATGGCTCTGGAAAATCGTGACCATATGCAGCAGGATATCGCCAAAATCGACGGCATTCAGATCGCGCAGGCGGCTCTGATAGGCCGCATAAAGCTCGATCCCTTTATGATCAAACGCACCGCTATCTGCTACAGGCACCGCCGTCGGCACCAGCGCGCGGTTCTTCCAACCGTCGATAATGCCCGCAAGCATCCGCGGCGGCCAGCGCTTCTCATCAATATCCGCCGCAACAATCAACTGCTTCATCAAGCGGATCTGATCATCGGTATCCAAAATCGTGAAATTCGACTTCAACCCAACCAATTCCGCATGACGGCGCAACAGCTTGGCACAGACCGAGTGGAACGTGCCAAGCCATGGCATCCCCTCCACCGCCTCACCCATCATGCGGCCAATGCGGGTTTTCATCTCGCGGGCGGCCTTATTGGTAAAGGTCACCGCCAAAATTTCATGCGGGCGCGCCGTGCCTGTGGCCAATAAATGTCCGATCCGCGTGGTCAGGGCCTTGGTCTTGCCCGTGCCCGCCCCCGCCAGCATCAAAACAGGGCCATACATAGCCTCTACCGCCTCGCGCTGCGCAGGGTTCAACCCCTCCAAATAGGGGGCAGCACGACCAACCATCGCGCGTTGGCTCAAAGGTACAACGGCCGCAAAGGCCTCATCTTCAGAATATCCAGTCATAGCGGCAAAGATAGCCACATCGGCAGAAATAGAAAACCCTTGTTCTACTTACGTTCCCGCTTTCTTTCCATGTCCAATGAAACTCCCGCCGGAGGCTGCACCGCTGCCACCATCGTGACACCAGCGTTAAGCCCCCGCCCGCGGCACGCGGCGCCGCAGGCGCAATCTTTCTCTTCCCTAAGGCGCAAAACTTGCGCTAGCCTCAGCTCATGTCATACCACAACTCATACCCCGCGATCAGCGACCTGAAATCCCGCGCTCAGAAGCGCATTCCGCATTTCGTTTGGGAATATCTCGACAGTGCCACAGGGGTAGAGGCCACGCAGGCACGCAACCGCACGGCCCTCGACAAAATCCTTTTTCACCCGTCAATCCTGCACGGCGAATTTGCCCCCGATCTGACGACAACTTTCTTGGGAAAGTCATATCCGCTGCCCATTGGCATTGCGCCCGTGGGCATGTCAGGACTAATCTGGCCCGAAGCCGAAAAGCTGCTCGCGCGAACAGCGGCAAAAGAGGGGATCCCCTACGGTCTCTCTACCGTCGCCACCCAAACACCCGAAGACCTGGCCCCCTATATCGGCAATCAAGGTTGGTTCCAGATCTACCCGCCGCGCGATGCCGGGATTCGTGCCAATATGCTCAGACGGGCGCGTGACGCGGGCTTTCATACGCTTGTGATGACCGTCGATGTGCCTGTCGCTTCGCGGCGCGAACGGCAAACGCGTGGCGGGCTTCAGCAACCGCCAAGGCTCACGCCGCGCCTCGCACTCCAAGCCGCCCGTTGTCCCACTTGGCTCATGGGAATCCGCAAAACCGGCATGCCGCGGATGAAGCTGATGGACAGCTATGCGACCCAAACCTCTGCCCTGCCCTCGACCCAGCATGTGGGTTACCTGCTGCGGACCTCGCCCGATTGGGACTATGTTCAAAAGGTGCGCGAGACATGGGACGGGCCGCTGATCATCAAAGGCGTGAGCCGCCCCGAGGACGCAAACGCCCTGCAAAAGGCTGGCGTCGACGCGCTTTGGGTCTCCAACCACGCAGGACGACAATTCGATGGCGGCTTGGCCACGATTGAAACCCTACCAGACGTCCGCGTGGCCACCACTCTACCCCTCATCATGGACAGCGGCATCGCGGGCGGGCTCGACGTGATCCGCGCACTCGCTTTGGGGGCTGATTTCGTCATGCTAGGCCGCGCATTCCACTATGGGCTTGGCGCCTTGGGTGCCGCAGGCCCCGCCCATGTGCTCGACATCTTACGCCAAGATATGATCGCCAATATGGGGCAAATCGGCGCCAAATCACTCGCGGACTTAAAAGCGCGACTCGTCGATCAATAAGTCTGAGCGCAGGTTAATCGGTCAACTTTGCCAAAATTAGCAAAACAATTCCCTGTTAGCGCCCGACAATTCAGCAAATGTTCCGCGTTAACGCTAACACATACCCAGTACTAACTGTTTACGTCTCGAAACTTTACCCCTAACAATGCTGCAATTGCACAATGCTCGGGAGATGCACCATGGCTGACTTCAAGAAAATCCTGATCGCCAACCGCGGCGAAATCGCGATCCGTATCATGCGGGCGGCCAATGAAATGGGCAAGAAAACCGTCGCGGTCTACGCCGAAGAGGACAAGCTTGGCCTGCATCGTTTTAAGGCTGACGAGGCCTACCGGATCGGCGAGGGTCTCGGCCCTGTCGCGGCCTACCTGTCGATCGAAGAAATCATCCGCGTTGCCAAAATGTCGGGCGCGGACGCAATCCACCCCGGTTACGGCCTGCTCTCCGAAAACCCCGACTTTGTGGACGCCTGCACGGCGGCGGGCATCACGTTCATCGGCCCCAAGGCAAAAACCATGCGTGAGTTAGGCGATAAGGCTTCCGCGCGCCGCGTGGCCATCGAGGCGGGCGTGCCTGTGATCCCCGCGACCGAGGTTTTGGGCGACGACATGGACCTCATCAAGAAACAAGCGGCAGAGGTCGGCTACCCGCTGATGCTCAAGGCCTCTTGGGGCGGTGGTGGTCGTGGCATGCGCCCGATCATGAAAGAATCCGAACTGGTCGAAAAGGTCCGCGAGGGGCGCCGCGAGGCCGAGGCTGCATTCGGCAACGGCGAAGGCTACCTTGAGAAAATGATCATGAAGGCGCGTCACGTCGAGGTCCAAATCCTTGGCGACAGCCACGGCCAGATTTATCACCTGTGGGAGCGCGACTGTTCCGTGCAGCGCCGCAACCAAAAGGTCGTCGAGCGCGCCCCTGCTCCCTATTTGTCGGAAACCCAGCGCGAGCAAATCTGTAATCTTGGCAAGAAAATCTGCCAGCATGTGAACTACGAATGCGCGGGCACGGTCGAATTCCTGATGGATATGGACAGCGGTGAATTCTTCTTCATCGAGGTCAACCCCCGCGTCCAAGTGGAACACACCGTCACCGAAGAGGTCACAGGCATCGACATTGTGCGCGCCCAAATCCTGATCGCCGAGGGCAAATCCATCGTCGAGGCCACGGGCTGTGCGTCGCAATATGACGTCAAACTTGACGGCCACGCCCTGCAATGCCGCGTCACCACAGAAGACCCGCAAAACAACTTTGTCCCCGACTATGGCCGCATCCAGATGTATCGCTCGGCCACGGGTCCGGGCATCCGTCTTGACGGTGGCACGGCCTATTCGGGCGCTGTGATCACCCGTTTCTACGATTCACTGCTAACAAAAGTGACCGCCCGCGCGCCGACCCCAGAGATGGCCATCGCCCGTATGGACCGCGCCCTGCGCGAATTTCGTATTCGTGGCGTGTCGACCAACATCGCCTTTGTTGAGAACCTGCTTAAGCACCCGACGTTTCTGAATAATGAATATCATACGAAATTCATCGACGAGACACCTGGCTTGTTTGACTTCAAAAAGCGCCGCGACCGTGCGACGAAAATCCTGACCTATATCGCCGATATCACCGTAAACGGCCATCCAGAGACCCAAGGCCGCACCAAACCACACGCCGAGGCAAAGCTCCCGCGCCCGCCTGTCAAACCGACGCTTGAGGTGCCTGCGGGCACCCGCACGCTGCTCGACGCCGAAGGCCCTGCCGCCGTCGTCGCGTGGATGAAGTCGCAAAAGCAACTGCTGATCACCGACACCACTATGCGCGACGGCCACCAGTCCCTGCTCGCGACCCGTATGCGCTCGATTGACATGATCAACGCGGCTCCGGCCTATGCCGCCAATATGTCGCAGCTTTTCTCCGTCGAATGCTGGGGCGGCGCGACCTTTGATGTGGCCTACCGCTTTTTGCAAGAATGCCCTTGGCAGCGCCTGCGCGACATCCGCGCCCATATGCCCAACATCATGACGCAAATGCTGCTGCGCGCTTCTAACGGCGTGGGCTACATCAACTACCCCGACAACGTCGTGCAAGCCTTCGTAGCCCAAGCGGCAACCTCTGGCGTCGACGTCTTCCGCGTGTTTGACAGCCTCAACTGGGTCGAAAACATGCGCGTCGCGATGGCTGCGGTCGTGGAATCGGGCAAAATCTGTGAAGGCACGATCTGCTACACAGGCGATATGCTCGACCCTGCGCGGTCCAAATATGACCTAAAATACTATGTCGGCATGGCCAAAGAGCTGGAGGCCGCAGGCGCGCATGTGCTGGGCCTTAAGGACATGGCAGGCCTGTTGAAATCCGCCGCAGCCACGGCGCTTATCACGGCACTCAAATCTGAAAC
This sequence comes from Yoonia sp., assembly GCA_029252195.1. Classification (GTDB taxonomy): domain Bacteria; phylum Pseudomonadota; class Alphaproteobacteria; order Rhodobacterales; family Rhodobacteraceae; genus Yoonia. The sequence goes on along the minus strand of JAQXBV010000095.1, from coordinate 9,027 downwards.
AGACCTGCCAATCCACTTCCACACCCACGACACCTCAGGCGCGGCTATCGCCACCGTTCTCGCCGCCTCCGCCGCAGGTGTGAACGTCGTTGACGCCGCCATGGACGCCTTCTCTGGCAACACATCGCAGCCAACACTTGGTTCAATCGTGGAGAGCCTCAAAGGGTCCGACCGCGACACTGGCCTCGATGTGCGTGCCATCCGCGAAATCTCGAACTACTTCGAACAAGTCCGCGAACACTACACAGCTTTCGAATCCGGCCTGCAAGCACCCGCCTCCGAGGTTTATCTTCATGAGATGCCCGGCGGCCAGTTTACCAACCTCAAGGCACAAGCCCGCTCTTTGGGCCTAGAGGACCGTTGGCACGAGGTGGCACAGACCTACGCCGACGTGAACCAAATGTTCGGTGATATCGTGAAGGTGACCCCCTCCTCCAAGGTCGTCGGCGACATGGCCCTGATGATGGTCAGCCAGAACCTGAGCCGCGCCCAAGTCGAGGACCCCAAGATCGACGTGATTTTCCCCGATAGCGTGATCGACATGATGAAAGGTTCTCTCGGCCAACCCCCAGGTGGCTGGCCTGCAGCGATCCAGAAGAAAATCCTCAAGGGGGAAAAAGCCTCCACCGACCGGCCTGGCGCCCATCTACCGCCCGTCGATCTTGACGCGACGCGGGCGGATCTGTCCAAGCAACTCGAAGGGCGCAAAATCGACGACGAAGATCTCAACGGTTACCTGATGTATCCTAAGGTTTTCCTCGATTATATGGGCCGCCATCGCACGTACGGCCCCGTGCGCACCCTGCCGACCAAGACGTTCTTTTACGGCATGAAACCGGCCGACGAAATCAGCGTCGAAATCGATCCAGGCAAGACGCTTGAAATCCGCATGCAAGCGGTGTCGGAAAACAATGAGGACGGCGAGGTTAAAGTCTTCTTTGAACTCAACGGCCAACCGCGCACGATCCGCGTGATGAACCGCGCGGCCACCGCCACCAAAATCAGCCGCCCCAAGGCCGAAGCAGGCAACGCCAACCACATCGGCGCCCCCATGCCAGGTGTTGTTGCAACGGTTGCAGCTGTGGCTGGCAAAAAGGTCAAAGAAGGCGACCTCTTGCTGACGATCGAGGCCATGAAAATGGAAACCGGCATCCACGCCGAACGCGATGCCGTTGTGAAAGCGGTGCACGTGCAAGCGGGCAGCCAGATCGATGCAAAAGACTTGCTGATCGAGTTGGAATAACCTTCAAAAAGTCGAACCTTCGCGCCCGCTGCGAAGGTTCGCTCTCACCCTCGTTACTGCAAGGTAAGGCGTCGGAGGAAGGGATCGAACTCACATATGATGCGCGCGGCGCACTTCTGGCAGCCCGATCAGCAACAGGATCACTGCGGCAATCACGAACAACCAATGCCCGATCAATCCGAACAAAACCGCACCGCAGATGCCCCCGAAAGCGAAGCAAATCAGTGTTAGGCTGTGAAGCCCGAGTTTCGGCAAGGCATCTTGTTGCATCTGTTTGCCCCCAAACAGCGCGGCCAACTCGATGCCAATATCTGTTGCCATCCCAGAGACATGGGTCGTGCGGACACGCGCCCGCGAAATCATCGTTGTGACGGCATTTTGCAGCCCCATAACAAAGCTGAGAACAAGCACCAAAGATGTCTCAGGGATTTCACTTTGAGACACAATCAGCACCCCGCCCAAGACCAGCAGAATAGTCGCCTCAACGACAATCATCACTGCGTAAATTGATCGGAGTTCTAATCTTTCGCCAGTTTGTATCGCAAAACCAGCAATGCCCGCGCCGCAAATAAAAGCGACAACCAACCCGGCAAACGACAGCGCCATAAAGACAGCGCCATTGCCAAGGTGATCCGCCAAAGCGGAAATGTTACCCGTCATATTCGCAGTAAACGTCCCCGCGATCAAGAAACCAACCGCGTTCAGCGCCCCTGCAATTGACGACAATAGCCCTGCAAGAGCGAGGTCAATTTGCGACGTCCGGTGCTCGCCTACTCTGATTAGCATTTTAGACCGCTCCAATCCGATTTGCAGACAGATAGCGCAGTCTTACACTTTCCACAAATCCCTCTGTGGCCAAGACGTTTTTGAACGCATTACGCCCCTCTCACCGATTGCTATCAATCCAGCGCGACAGCATATCCTTGTCCTTGAAGTATTCGTCAGGCACCTGACGCCGCTTGATCATCGCGATCCGTTCGGCGTAGGCGACCTGTTTCGAGGTCGGGCGCCCGTCGCTTTGCGTGGGGTGCGCCTGTGCTTGGGTTTGAATCCAAACACTCAACTTACGCCGATCCACCCGCAGTTCCTGCGGCAAAGGCACATGATTGCGCAACGATAACGTCCGCGCAAATGACAGCTGCTTTTGTGTTGGTGGGAGACTGGTCTGTTCCATTTTAGAACCTCGCAATGTTGACAGGAACAGATTGGAACAAAATAGGAACATTGTCAAGGTTATTGAGAACGGGGGCTCAGCCAGGCGATTGTTTCCACGGAATACAGCTCGGAAAATCTGGAGAATCGCCCTCACAACTGTCGCGCAGATCACATACTCGGCTGGGCCTTAACACAGCGTTGCCAGTGCCGCTGTCTTGGCGCAAACTGCCTGCGACAGAGGGGGTGCCGATGACCAAAATTATAGTGATGACCGACATCCATATCACTAAAAAGCGCAATAAGATCATTGGGCTAGATCCGATGGAGCGATTCCAAAACGCCTACACCTCCGCCTTGCGCGATCACCCTGATGCGTCTCTCATCATTCTCATGGGCGACCTCACACACCATGGAAGACCTATTCAATATCAGCGCCTTAGAGATGCGCTTCATAATTGCCCGATCCCCGTTCTGCCCATGCTGGGGAACCATGACATCCGCGAAGCTTTCCGCGAGGTCTTTACCGACGCGCCAGCCGACGAAGCGGGATTCGTCCAGAAAATCATCGACTTACCGCACCACCGCCTGATCACGATTGATACCAAAGACGGCCCCTTCGGGCATCATGCCGGCCGCCTTTGCGCCGCCCGTATGGATTGGCTCAGAGCGGCTCTGGCGGGTGCGGATGGCCGTATCCCCCTTGTCTTCATGCATCATCCGCCCTTCAAAACCGGCATTATCGGGATGGATAATATCAACCTTGAGAATGGCGACGACGTTCTTGACCTGCTGGCACAAGACCCGCGCGTGCATCTGTTTTGCGGTCATATTCACCGCACAATTTCTGGCAGCTCCCGCGGCGTCGCTTGGACGATGTTTAAAAGCCCCTGCCATCAAGGCGTCCTCGACTTCCTAGATCCCGACTCATCGCTGTCAGTTGATGAACCCGGAGCATATGGTGTGTTGCTTCTGACGCCCGACGGCGTAGTCGCGCACAGCCAAGACGTCGGATTTACCCATGAAATTCAAAGGGATTCCGGATCAGCCACACATTAATTTCGAAAAAATGCGCGAACCCGCTTTTTTGCTCTTGCGGCCCCGCGCAACTCTTTCTAAATACCCCCTAAGAAACGGATGCGGGCGTAGCTCAGGGGTAGAGCATAACCTTGCCAAGGTTAGGGTCGAGAGTTCGAATCTCTTCGCCCGCTCCAGTTTCGAAACAAAAGGCCGCTCAGAAATGAGCGGCCTTGTTTGTTTTCACTTCATTGACATCGAGACCTTGGCGCAACGCCCCCTGCCCCCTATAAGCGCACCAAATAGATTTCGGAGACAGCCATGCGCACCGCCACAATGACCCGCAAAACCGCCGAGACGGAAATCACTGTCACCCTGAACCTTGATGGCACAGGCGTTTATGACAACCAAACTGGCGTAGGTTTTTTCGACCATATGCTTGACCAGCTTTCACGCCACGCGTTGATCGACATGACCGTGCGGGCCTCTGGGGATTTGCACATCGACGACCACCATACCGTCGAGGATGTGGGCATTGCTATCGGGCAGGCGCTGACCCAAGCGATGGGTGACAAGAAAGGGATCGTGCGCTATGGCTCTTGCCACCTCGCGATGGACGACGCGCAGGTGCGCGCAGCACTTGATCTCTCCGCCCGGCCCTATCTGATTTGCAATCTTGATCTGCCTTTTGGCAAAATCGGCACGTTCGACACCGAACTTGTGCGCGAATTCTTCCAAGCGCTCAGCACGCATGGCGGCATCACCTTGCACATCGACAAGTTGCACGGCTTCAACACGCACCACATCGTCGAGGCGGCTTTTAAGGCCGTGGCACGCGCGCTGCGTGATGCACTTGAGACCGACCCGCGCAAGGCGGATGCCATCCCCTCGACCAAAGGCATGCTATGACCACGGTTCTTGTCGATTACGACAGCGGCAACCTGCATTCGGCGCAAAAGGCGTTCGAGCTTATGGCGCAAGAGGAAAACGCTGGCCCCGTCGTCGTGACCTCCGACCCTGATCTGGTGGCAAAGGCCGACCGCATCGTATTGCCGGGCGATGGCGCATTCCCGCATTGCAGGAACGAGCTTTTCAGCCGCACCGCCTTAGCCGAAGCAATCATTGACGCGGTGACACGTCGCGCCGTACCGTTCATGGGCATTTGCGTCGGCATGCAGATGCTGGCGACCACCGGGCACGAATATGAGGAAACTGCAGGTTTCGGCTGGATTGCGGGCGATATTCGCAGGATAAGCCCTGCCGATCCCGCGCTCAAAGTGCCGCATATGGGTTGGAACGACCTGATCATCGACGTGCCGCACCCTGTATTGGACGGCATCGCCACGGGCGAGCACGCCTATTTCGTGCATTCCTATGCGATGGATGTGGCCAATCCTGCAGAGCGGCTGGCCCATGTGGAGTACGGTGGTGACATCACCGCCATCGTCGGTCGTGACAATATCATCGGCGTGCAGTTCCACCCCGAAAAAAGCCAGCACGCAGGGCTGCGTATGATTGGCAATTTCCTGCGCTGGACCCCGTAACATGGATCTCGGCGCGATCGTGGCCGAGATTGGCGCTGAAATGGAAGCGGTCAAAGATAGCGGCAAGGTTGCCGACTATATCCCCGAGCTGGGACGCGTAGACCCCGCCAAATTCGGCATGGCAGTCGTCACTGCCGAATGCGAGACGCATCAAACGGGTGACGCCCTCACCCCTTTCTCGATCCAAAACGTGTCAAAGGTGTTCACCCTCGCCATCGCTTTGGGGCGATTGGGCGAGGCTCTGTGGAAGCGCGTGGGGGTTGAACCCTCGGGATATGCCTTCAATTCGATCCTGCAATTAGAGACGGAATCGGGCATTCCGCGCAATCTGTTCATCAATGCGGGTGCTCTGGTCGTCACGGATTCCATTCTAGCGGGGCACGCACCGCGCGAGACCCTAGGCGAACTTCTGCGCTTTGTGCGGATGTCCGCCAATGACGACGACAACCATATTAACGAAAACGTCGCGAAATCCGAAGAAGAAACTGGCCATCTGAACCGCGCGCTGGCGCATTTCATGACCTCCCACGGCAGCCTTTTGAACGCCCCTGAATTGACCTGCGGGACGTATTTTCACCAATGCGCGATTGAAATGAACTGCGTGCAATTGGCCAATGCTGCGCGGTTTCTGACAGGTGCAAAATCTGCACCTCGGATCTTGTCACGCCAAAAGATAAGACGAATCAATGCGTTAATGATGACGTGCGGCCATTATGACGGCTCGGGAGAGTTTGCCTTCCGCGTGGGCCTGCCCGGCAAAAGCGGCGTTGGCGGCGGCATTATGGCCGTGGTGCCGGGCAAGGCCTCGGTCGCTGTTTGGTCGCCCGGACTGAACGCGCGCGGCAACTCGCAACTAGGCACTTTGGCGATGGAGCGACTGGCCCATGCCACAGGCTGGTCGGTCTTTGGTTGAATTTGAAGGGTAGACAGGTTTCCAAACCTGAGACAATGTCCGCCCAAATTAACAATTTCCGAGTTTCTCATGTCGTTCAAAATACCTGCCACGCTTGTCCTTGGTATTTGTGTGGCGCTTAGCGCCTGCTCCACAACCCCGTTGCAACCTGATGCAGGTTTGGCCAATGCGGCCATGAGCTTTCTCGAAACGACCCCCACAGCACCGGCCAATCAAACCGGACTCTACCCCGGCGAGACGCCCGAGATGCGGGCTTTGATCCGCAAATATGCGAAAATCCACGGCATTCCAGAAAGCCTTTTGCACCGCGTCATTCAGCGCGAGAGCGACTACCGCGCGGGCGCACGCAATGGTCCCTACTACGGCCTGATGCAGATCCTGCCCGCAACTGCCCGCGGTATGGGATTTAAAGGCGATGCGAGCGAACTGCTCAACGCCGAGACAAACCTTATCTATGCGGGCAAATATCTACGCGGCGCTTGGTTGCTTTCCAATGGCGACGAGGCAACGGCCGTTGGCTGGTATGCGCGTGGCTATTATTACGAGGCCAAACGCCAAGGCAAACTGGTCGAAACAGGCCTGCGCGCAGGATAAAAAGTTGCCCCCGCCATTCAACAAGCGGGGGCACTCTTTGTTTACTGGATACGGACCCAGTTTTGCGCAGCGCAAATCAATCCGCCTGCAACACAGCCCTTCAATGTCAAAGCATTGCCGCTGACGTTCATCTTGCCGACATAGATCTTGTCGTTGGACGGGCGCCAAACCTGCCCCGCATAAGACCCGTCGCCGTTTGCTGCCATATTGATCACAATCTGACGGCCGATATTTTCGGACTGATACTCTGTACCGCCGTCTTTGAACGTGCGTGAGATCACGCCGCAATAGGCCCCGCCACAAGGTGCAACTGTGACATAAGCAAACGCACCGTCGTCAGGCTCTGTTTGCCAGATGCCCTCTGCCGGATCCGCAAAAGCAGGCGCTGCAAGCGCGATCAAAGCGGCTGCGGTTTTCAAAATATTTTTCATGTGTGTCTCTCTCTCCCTGAGTGATGGAGCACCTTGTGCGTGGGTTGCGATTCCAATCAAGTCTGACGTTGGGTCCGTTGCAATCTTCCGCCCGCCATGCATAAAGCGGCTAACAACTGCAACGACAGGAAATCCCATGATCCTCTACCCCGCAATCGACCTTAAAGATGGTAACGCAGTGCGCCTTGTGCATGGGGACATGGACCAAACGACGGTGTTTAACGACGACCCCGCCGCCCAAGCCCGCCTGTTTGTCGAGGCAGGCTGCGAATGGCTACACCTTGTGGACCTGAACGGCGCCTTCGCGGGTGAACCTGTCAACGCGGCCCCTGTTGAGGCGATCCTCAAGGCCTGCCCCGTCCCTGCCCAGCTTGGCGGTGGTATCCGTGATATGAAAACGATTGAGCGCTGGATCGACAAGGGCCTAGCCCGTGTGATCCTCGGCACGGTCGCCGTCGAGAATCCCGATCTGGTGCGCGAAGCCGCCCGCGAATTTCCGGGCAAAGTGGCCGTGGGCCTTGACGCCCGCAACGGTTTTGTCGCCACGCGCGGCTGGGCCGAAGAAACCGACATCCAAGTCGTCGATCTGGCGCGTCAGTTCGAGGACGCAGGCATTAGCGCCATCATCTACACCGACATCCTGCGCGACGGCGCGATGAAAGGCCCCAACATCGACGCCACCGACGCCCTCGCGCGCGCCGTGAATATCCCCGTCATCGCATCTGGGGGCGTGTCATCCATGGCCGACCTGACGGCGCTGAAGGCAACAGGCGTGATCTCGGGCGCAATTTCGGGGCGTGCTCTTTATGACGGGGCGATTGACCTTGCCGCCGCTCTCGCGCTACTGAAATAGCATGCTCAAAACACGCATCATCCCCTGCCTCGACGTCGCCGAAGGGCGCACGGTCAAAGGCGTGAACTTCGTTGATCTGATCGACGCGGGCGACCCTGTCGAACAGGCGATTGCCTATAACGCGGCAGGTGCGGACGAGCTTGTGTTCCTTGATATCAAGGCGACCCACGAGAATCGTGGCACCATGTTTGATCTGGCCACCCGCACAGCCGAGCAATGCTTCATGCCGCTGACCATTGGCGGCGGCGTGCGCACGCATCACGATGTGCGCGACCTGTTGCTAGCAGGCGCCGATAAGGTCAGCTTCAACTCCGCAGCTGTCGCCGACCCAAACGTGGTCGCAGAGGCCGCCATGCGCTTTGGCAGCCAATGCATTGTCGTTGCGATTGACGCCAAGACCGTCGCCCCCGGCAAATGGGAGATCTTCACCCATGGCGGGCGCAAATCAACGGGGATTGATGCCGTGGAATTTGCCCGCACCGTCGTTGAAAAAGGTGCTGGTGAAATCCTGCTGACCTCGATGGACCGTGACGGCACCAAATCGGGCTTTAACCTGCCGCTCACCCGCGCGATCTCTGACGCGGTTGATGTGCCTGTGATCGCCTCTGGCGGCGTCGGCACGCTCGATCACCTTGTTGAGGGTGTCACGATTGGCGGCGCATCCGCCGTGCTCGCCGCCTCGATCTTCCACTTCGGCACCTTCACCATCGCCGAGGCCAAGGCCCATATGAACGCCGCTGGCGTGCCCGTGAGGATGTCATGACACTCGACGATCTCGAAGCTATCATCGCGTCGCGCAAATCCGCTGATCCAGAAAGCAGCTGGACCGCAAACTTGCTTTCGACAGGCGTCGATAAATGCGCCGAGAAGTTTGGTGAAGAGGCCGTTGAGGCCATCATTGAAGCCGTGAAGGGCGATAAGACTGCCCTTACCTCAGAAGCCGCCGATGTGCTCTACCACCTGATGGTCATGCTCGCGGCAGCCGACGTGCCGCTGGCCGATGTCATGGACGTCTTGGACAAACGCCAAAACCAATCAGGCATCGCGGAAAAAGCGTCTCGCTAAATCGACAGCCTGCGCGCCTCAATTTTAGGGCAGCGATCCTGAATAACTTCTGCACCGCGTGCGACGGCCCTTGCGACTGCCGCATCATCATGGATGTCAAGCTGAAGCCAAATCACAGGCAAGACTTCAAACCGCACAAGGGCATCCTCAATGATCCCCGAAACCGCGTCAGACTGCCTGAAAATGTCAATCATATCAATGTCATCAGGCAGACT
>JAQXBV010000094.1 GCA_029252195.1 Yoonia sp. | reverse complement strand
TCAAGCTCAAGGCGTTCTGCTGCGGAAAGAAAACCAGGACAAATCATACCCGTAGCTGAATCGTTCCACGCCAAAGCGTCAAGACGTCAAATTCGGCTTCCGAAGGACTCAGAGTATAGGTGTTCAGGTGCTGTCGTCACCGTGAACCTCAAGACGCGGTCGCCCCCAATGCGACCGCGTCTTTTGCTTGTGTTGCGCAAAGTTACTACAAGCGTTAGACCGCCTCCAATCAAAATGGAGTGCGCCCGATGCCTGATGACCGCCTGATTGTTGCCCTTGATGTTCCAAACGTCCTTGCCGGCATGGGCTTGGCCGAACGACTTGGTGATGCGGTGTCGTTTTACAAGATCGGTTTGGGGATGCTGACAGGCGGCGGTTTGGCCTTGGCCAACGAGTTGAAGGGCGAGCACGGCAAAAAGATCTTCCTCGACATGAAGTTTTTCGACATTGGCGCCACCGTCGAGGCCGCGGTGCGCGGTGTAGCTCAGTTTGATCTTGATCTGCTGACTGTGCATGGTGATCCGCATGTTGTGCGCGCCGCCCGCGAGGGGGCGTCCGGCTCTAACATGAAAATTCTGGCGGTCACGATTCTCACCTCGCTTGACCGTGACGATTTAGATGCATCGCTGATCAAAGCGGGCAACATCACCGATCTGGTGCAAGAACGCGCAGGTCGTGCATTTGATGCAGGCGCCGACGGCGTGATTGCCTCCCCGCAAGAGGCCGCGTTGATCCGCGCCTTGCCGGAGGCGAAAGGTAAGCTGATCGTCACACCGGGCGTGCGCCCTGTGGGTGCGGCTTTGGGAGACCAAAAGCGGGTGGCGACACCTGCTCAAGCCATTGCAGACGGTGTGGATCATATCGTTGTGGGCCGCCCGATCTGGCAGGCCGCTGATCCGCGTGCCGCCGCCTTGGCAATTACCGCTGAAATGGCGTCATCACAAAATCGCTGATCGTTTCACAACGCCGTGAGTCAACGGTTAGGAAACTTTTTCTCGCTAGCTTCGTGACTACGTCACAGAGTGAAGAGAAAAGGATTCGGTCATGCGTATCAACAACCTGCGATACAACGCCAGTTCTGGTGCGTTCGAGGCCTTCGTTGACATTCAACGGGACGGTCGGATGTATCGCTACCCTTGTGAATTATTTGCGCCACAAACCATGGAACCCGCGTCTATTGCGGCGGGTTTAGCCGCGCGCGCGCTTCGAATGTTCGATACGGCGCGCGGATAACCGCATCGCCGCAGTTGGGCCGCCTTGGCATTTCCCCCCGTGTCAGGGCGGCGACCACCAACTTTATCGATAACTGCCGATCAAGATCGTCTCGTCTGCCTCTGTCCCATTTGACGAAACTGCCCCAAGTCTTGATCTAACTGGCCCGCTACCGACGTAGCGGGCCATTTTCTGTCAGTCGTTGATATCACGGTCCCAGATTTTGACGGATCCCGACTTAAGCCCGAATACACGGCGCATCGCCAGATAGGCACCCAGCGACAAAAGTGCGAAAACCAAAAGCATCGCGGCCAAGCCGCCAAGCGGTACATTGACCAAGATCAGGAGACCCACCCCAAGCGCGCCAAGCGCGAATCCGAGAAAGATGTAACCTGGCGCGAGAACTTCAAGCGTTGCAAGCAAGACCGCGCCCGACATCCAAACCCACCATTGCTCCCAAAGGATCATATTATTTTCCTTTCAACATCTTGAAGGCATCGCCAAAGGCATCGAGCGCATTGGCAGGCAAAACGATTGTCTGCGTTCCTGCAGCGGAACCCATCTTGTTGAGCGCCTCAACCTGCTTAAGCGCGACTTGATATTGGGCCGCTTCCAAGCCGTTCTCGGCAATCGCGGCGGCCACAGCGCGCGTGGCATAAGCCTCGGCATCGGCGGACACACGACGGGCCTTGGCCGCTTGCTCGGCGGCATAAAGCTCCGCGTCCGCATTCAACTCAACCGCGCGCTTTGTACCCTCGGCCTCGGTCACCTGCGCGCGGCGGGCACGTTCTGCATTGAGCTGCTGGAGCATCGCGTTGCGCGTTGCCTGATCCAGATTGACGTCCAAAATCTCGGCGCGGGTCACTTCGATACCCCAGTCATCAACCTGCTGGGACACCTGATCGCGCACCGCTTCAATCAATCGGGACCGGTTCGCCTGCACTTGATCAAGCTCCATACGCCCAATCTCGGAGCGCACGATACCCGCCACGGTCGTCGAGATCGCTGCATCCACGTCGCGGATACGGTAAACTGTCTTTTCAGGCTCTATAATGCGGTAAAACACCGAGGTTTCGACCTGCACCAGCACGTTGTCGGACGTAATCGCATCCTGCGACATGGCGGGCAATTGGCGCTCTAGCACCGAAACCTTATGGCGCACGCGGTCAAGAAACGGCACGATAAAGTTGATCCCTGGCCCAAGAACGGCGCGCAAACGCCCCAGCCGTTCGACGACAAACTTCTGGCTTTGCGGCACAATCCGCACACCTGCCATAATGCAGATGATGATAAAGACGGTGAGCACGAGAAAAAGCACATTCGCGCCAAAAAATTCTGATAAAACCTGTTCCATATTTGAAATACCTCCCTGAAACCTTGCCCTTTAGATATGTAGCAAAACGCACTGCCGCAACGGTTTATGCGTCGAAATCGGATGAGCCGCCTTCAGCCAACCAATCGCGCAGACGGGGAGCAAATGACGGCACGACGCGATCAAGCGCCAGAAACGCCTCTAAGGTCATCAGCTGCCATTCCTGCCCTTCATCTCCAAAGACGATGTCGGCTTCTGTTTCTGCAGGCATGTGTGCAATGTAGAAATGGACAAAACCGCGCGGGCTAACCTCGGACAGATAGCGGCGATTCCATGTGATCGCCTCATGCGGAATGGTTAACCCGACTTCCTCCTTCACCTCCCGATTCAGTGTCTGCAACGGCGTTTCATCGCCTTCGCGACCGCCGCCTGGCAAATCCCGGACATGCGGAAAGGGAATATGCGCATAATTGTCACGCAGTGTGACCAGCAGCTTGCCTCCGATAAAAAGTGCGACCTTGGCGCCGCAAAAGTCATTTTCCATGTCCCCACCTTAACCGTTGTCGCGCCCTGTCGCGTCCCTTATCTTGGTCTCATGCCGATACTTTGCCGAGACTGCTTGACCACCTATGAGGTTGGAACGCGCTGCCCCGCGTGTCGCAGCCCGCGCAAGATATCGCATCCAGAATTATTTGACCTCACGATTGCTCATATGGATTGCGATGCGTTCTACGCTAGCGTTGAAAAACGCGACAATCCGGAACTGGCTGACAAGCCCGTCATTATCGGCGGCGGGCATCGCGGCGTCGTCTCGACGGCCTGCTATGTCGCGCGGATCAAGGGCGTGAAATCCGCGATGCCGATGTTTCAGGCGCTCAAACTGTGCCCCGAGGCCATTGTCGTCAAACCTCGCATGGACGCCTATGTCGAGGCCTCTCGCGCGATCCGAGCCTTGATGGATGAATTGACCCCGATCGTGGAGCCGCTGTCGCTCGACGAGGCCTTCATGGACCTCACTGGCACCGCGAGACTGCACGGCGCGCCGCCCGCCGTGATGCTGGCGCGGCTGATCAAGCGGATGAAATCAGAGGTCGGGCTGACGGGATCAATTGGCCTATCGCACAATAAGTTTCTTGCAAAGGTCGCGTCCGATCTGGACAAGCCGCGCGGCTTTTCGGTCATTGGCAAGGCCGAGACGACCGCGTTCCTGCGCCCCAAACCTGTGCGGATGATCTGGGGGATTGGCCCCGCCGCGCAAGAGAGCCTTGCCGCGTCGGGCATCCGGACCTTCGATGACCTGCTACGTTGGGACAGGCGCGCCTTACATGATCGATTCGGCGCGACGGGGGAGCGGCTATATGCGCTGGCCCGCGGTCAAGACGGGCGGCGTATTACGACGAATACGCCCGTAAAGGGTCTATCCAACGAGACGACGTTCTTCGAGGACACCAGTGATCCGGATATTTTGGACGGTCATATCTGGCGGTTGGCCGAAAAGGTGTCTGATCGCGCCAAGGCGAAGAACATGGCGGGGCGGCTCGTGACCGTGAAACTCAAGACAAGCGACTTCAAACAAATCTCAAAACGACAATCATTGCACCATCCGACGCAACTGGCCGATACAATCTATCGCACGGCAAGAAGCCTCTTCGATCAAGCCGGATCAAAAGGGCCTTATCGCCTGATTGGCGTTGGGATCAACGAGCTTGGCCCAGCTGCCGACGCTGACCGGATTGGCGATCTTTTAGACCCTAACGCTGGAAAAAGAGCGAAAGCGGAAGCCGCAGCAGACAAGATTCGCGAGAAATTCGGGAAGACGGCGATCATTAAAGGGCGCGCGCTGCGCTAAGGCGCATCAACGTAGGATGGGTCTTGACCCATCACCCCGTACATACACTTATTAGAGAAACGTTTGCGAAATTTCCGCTGTGAAGATGGGTTAAAACCCATCCTACTCAGCAGCGAGTGCCGCTTGCGTATCACGCCCGATCTCGGCGACTTTATTGATCACATCTGACAGAACCCTGCGCACCTCTTCAAAGTCTGAAAGCGGCTCTAACGTTGTCTCATTCATATAGAGTGCACGGTCTATTTCGACTTGAATAGCGTGCTGTCTGCGGGATGGCCTACCATAATGTTGGGCGATATATGCCCCGGCGAAAGGCATGTTGCGCGCGACGCGCAAGCCAGCCTGCGCAAATGCCTGCTCAACATGCTCCACAATCGCAGGCGAAGCAGAGGCCCCGAATCGGTCGCCCAAAACAACGTCAGGGCGCGCATTGCCGGATCGGCTCATACCAGAAAGGGCCTCATGCGGCATGGAGTGGCAATCAATCAGGATCGCTTGCCCGAAAATACTGTGACTTTCGTCAATCAACGTCTGCAAAGCATCGTGATAGGGCCGCCAATAGGTTGCGATCCTGTGATGTGCCTCTTCGAGAGAAAGCTTGCCGCGATAAATCGCGCGCCCGTTGGCGACAACCCGCGGCACAACGCCCAATCCGCTCGCGACGCGGGGATTATGCGAAACCCTGCGCACACCTGCGATCAGGGCCGCGTCCATTTCCTCTGGGCCACGGTTCAAATCGAGATAGGCACGCGGTGCGAGTGCCGTCAAAAGAGGTGCGCCATGACCCGGCGCATCACCATAAAGCAGGTCAACAAAAGCATCCTCCGAGGACCGAATCTCGGCCTGATCCAAAACGGCTGCCTCGAGAAAAGATGCCGGATATTCGCGCCCGCTATGGGGTGACGCGAAAATAACGCTTGTTGTGCGTGCGTTAGGCTTGGCCAGATGATAGGCGGTGGGCAGCATTGTTGCTCCTTTGCCAGCAGAGTAGCGCATAAAATGAGTTTTTCAAAAGGCCTTGATCCCCCCTCCGACTCCTTTTATAGACCGCACGACTGACGCGGTGATTTCCGCGTCCTATTTAGTTGTAGGGCGCAAGATAACCAAAGCAGACAAAGGATGATTAGCTCAGCGGTAGAGCACTTCGTTGACATCGAAGGGGTCACTGGTTCGATCCCAGTATCGTCCACCAGAATTTAGTGGGGTCGCTCTGACCCTGAATGCAACAAAAGGCGCAATCGCCGCGCCGCGACAAAGAAGGACAGAACTGATGAAAGTTCGCAACTCCCTCCGTTCGCTCAAGCAGCGTCACCGCGATTGCCGCGTCGTGCGCCGTAAGGGCCGCGTCTATGTAATCAACAAGACGCAGCGTAGGTTCAAGGCTCGTCAGGGCTAAACCACCGCAAGCATTGAACGATAAAAAGGTCGTGCCCTTCATCGGGCGCGGCCTTTTCTTTTGTGGCAATGGGGGCTGGGGGTAGTCAGCACCGTTCGGATACGGCTAGACTGACAGGGAACCGGCAACCCTCGGAGCAGCTGTCATGTCAAAACTCATTTTATCATCCACTGCAATTTTGCTGGCACTTGCCGCGCCTGTCGCTGCGCAGGATCTGTGCGGCGGAGCAGGCGGTCAGTGGATTGGCGGCACCGAAGCGGCCTCCGACATTTCAACCGCAGAGGCCTACCGCGAGCAGATGGCGCTGGTCTTGGGTGGGAACGCCTATGTCGCGCTGTTTGCCGTGTCCGAGCCGACCGATATCCGAATCGAGGCTGCGGGGCGCGGTTCTGGTGACCCGCTGATCGAGGTTTTCGACGGCACGGGCGGCATAATCGCGTCCGATGATGATTCGGGCGGCGGCGGAGCCGCGCGCACAGAAATGACGCTTGAGCCCGGATCATATTGCGTGAATATGAAAAGCTTTGAAGACGCGCCGATGACCGCCTTCATGCGGATCGGGCGTCAGGACCAAGAACCTCTCACCGAAGGTGTAACGTCCGAAGGGGGCGGATCGGGCACTGGGCCGACAAGTGATTGTGCGGGTGCCCGCCCCTTTG
Organism: Yoonia sp.; assembly: GCA_029252195.1. Taxonomy (GTDB): domain Bacteria; phylum Pseudomonadota; class Alphaproteobacteria; order Rhodobacterales; family Rhodobacteraceae; genus Yoonia. Next base: position 8,829 of record JAQXBV010000094.1, on the reverse strand, counting down.
GCGATCTTGGCACAACTAATTCGGCCTCTGTTGATGAGGTAAGCCATTGGTCCTTCACATTGACGGAACCAACTGGGATCACGGTTACGGCCAATAACGATTCAGCCGACCCAACCATTGCGATTTTTGACGCCGAGGCGAATACCATCGCGGAGAACGATGACTTTGACGGGCTGAACTCGCGGATTACACAACCGGACCCTTTGCCAGCGGGCGATTATTGCATCGGTGTTGGCGCGCTCAATGATACGAGCCTGCCGATTGCGGTGACGATTTCCATTTATGACGCTGCAGCCGAACTTGCGGCGCTCTATGCGCGCGGCGATGCTGCTCCGCCCTTGGATGGGTCCGTGGCGGTGACCGACCTCGGAGTAGCCGCCAGTCGCTCGCGTCAGGATGTTCAGGTTGGCAACGATGTCGCTTGGTTCTCTTTCGATGTGACCGAAGCGAGTCTTTTGCTGATCGAAGCCATTGCCGCGGGTGAAGGCGGCGATCCTTGGCTGGTCTTGTATGACGATCTGGGGCGTAAACTGTCAGAAAATGACGACGGCAATGATGGCCTCAACAGCATGATAACCGCGCGCCTGCTCGCCGGAACCTATATTATCGGGGTTCGCCAAGTCGGTGAGGCGCAAGGCTTTGTCCGGCTGGTCATGGAACGTTATGTGCCCGCACAGTAAGGAAGTAGCAGGCGCTGGCCCTTTACGAGGCCAGCGCCGTTTCATCACATTTTCAGACGCACCAAAAGCTGCACCACGGCGGCCTGATTAACATAGCCTGTCGGGTCAAGGTTGCGGCTACGTTGGAACTGCCTGATCGCGCGGCGGGTTCGCCCATCAAACTCCCCATCGACAGGCCCTGCCTCGAAACCAAGCGCTGTGAGACGACTTTCGATGAGCCGACGGGTCACAGCGTTCAGGTTCAGCGCCGCTTCTTCGGCTTGAGCTTGGTTTGTCGAGGCCGCTCCATTTCGTTCGGCTCGGAGCGCGTTGAGCCGCGCAGTCGCCTCGTCTCGAAACGCGCCATTTGGCTGGGCGGCAAGATATCTGTCGTAACTTCTGACCGTATCGGTACGACGGGCAGCCGTCCAAGCATCGCGATCGTCTCGCTGGGCTTGAGCAAGCTTGCTTTGTTCGATTTCCGCAAGGGCGGTGGTCGCTCTTTCGGCGTAAAACCCGTCGGGATAACGGTCGAGATAACTCCGTAACCCTGGCTCGCGCCCGTTCGCGCCCGTCTCTTCCCAATAGGCCCGATCAAGGCGCAATTGCGCCTCGCGTTCGCGTGCAGCCTCGGCCTCCAGTTGGGCAGAGCGGCGGGCGGCCTGCGCGTCGATGCGGGTGATTTGCTCGACCGTCACATAGCCCGTCTGCGCAAACCCGTTCTCTTGCTGCCAATTCGAGATCGCGGCCCGTGTTCCATTCCCGAAAATGCCGTCGATGCCACGGGTATTAAAGTTAAGGATCGACAAGTCGCGTTGAATTTCGCGCCGTTGATCACGGCTCAGACCAAGGCTTTCTTCTACCAGACGTGCGGCTCGGTCAGGTTCTGCGAGGATGGCTGCAATCGCCTCATTGGCGTCGCGCGTATGAACGCCCCGAGGATACGCGCGCATATATGCGCGGTAGGCCTCAAGCGTATCGGCTCCGATGGCCTGCTCCCACTGCAAGTTCTCGGCAATACGGTCCACAATATAAGGGGCGGTCGGCTTAATATCCGCTATCTCGCCGCCTGCCTGCATGACAAGCGATTTGGGGCGATAGCCAAAGAGAGCGATATTGCGGTCTTCTTGAACGGCAGACACGATTTCCACGTCGGGCACGACAATGGTGTCTTCAATCAGATCCCTCACCTGACGCGGATCGCCAACGATCACCGTCACACCTTGCGGAATATCAAGGTCGCCCAAACCGATGCGCATCGACGGTCCATAGGACTCCGTGTCAGAAGGGTCATAGGCCAACAGCAAAACAGATTGGCCCGGGACCGTCGCCAAGACCTGCAAGACGCTTTCGACAGATAGCCCCTCTTGCTCGATATCAAAAAGGGTCGGCTCTGGCGCATTTGCAGACAAGAGCCAAGTGCGCGATCCGTCGGTTGCAAACCTGCCCGACATTGCCACGACCAATCGCTCGGCATCAGCACTACGGGCCTGAAATTGGTTCAGCAGTTTGCGCATTTCTGCAGCTGACTGGTTCGAGATGGCATCAACAGCATAACCGGCAGCCTCCAATTCGGGCGCCGCACCGGCAACTGCTGCTCCGCCGACAAAGCGGTCAAGGTTTCGGTAACGCTCTACCCCAAGGATCAGGGCCGCATCTTCGGCAAACACAGGCATCGCCATGATCGTCAGGGCGGTCGTCAAAAGCAGTCGACGCATCTTGGTCTCCATTCATTCTTTCTGGTCACGCTTGATGGCCATTTTGGCGACCTGCGCAGCACAAAGCTAGGTGCGAATGGTGATGCTATTCAATATCGGCATAATTTCGTCGGATGAAACTCGCGCAAAAATAGGGCCCCGCAGAGATGTTCCGCGAGGCCCAAGACATGACGTCTTATGGATTGGCTCAGTAAAAGAAACCCGCATTGTTCATCAGCACAATCCGGATCATCTCGATCCCGAGCAAGGCCGCAATCGGCGAAAGATCAATCCCGCCCAGATTTGGCATAAACCGGCGGATCGGCCCGTAGATCGGCTCAAGGATACGCTGAAGCGTATACCAGACTTGGCCAACCAAAGGCTGGCGGACATTCAAAACCTGAAAACTGATCAGCCAACTCATAATGAAATGCGCGAAAATGAGCGTGCGAGCGACGCCAAGGAGGAGCATCAAAATTTGAAACAACGACTGCATTTGTTGGGCCTTTCAAAGCTGTTTGACTGCAAGTAAGGCCTATGGCGCATCGGGACAAGAGGGAGCTTGCCGCGAGGTCGTAAGTTGACGCGAACGTCAGTGCGTGTATTGAGAAAACGCAACCTGAAAGCGCGCCATGTATCCCCTTATCCGTCTCGCCAAAGAACTGATCGTGCACCGCAAGGCGCCGCCGCTCCCGCCGCTTGGCGTACATGTGTCCTATCATCGCTGCTGGCCGCAAGATATCGACGTCTTCATGGAGATGAACAACGGGCGCATCCTGACAATCCTTGATCTTGGGCGCACTGTTTTGGGCAAGCGTGTAGGCCTGATGAGGGCGTTAAAAGCCAACGGTTGGGGGCTGACAATGGCGGGGGCCTCTGTGCGCTACCGCAAACGCATTCGCCCTTTCGTGAAGTTCAAGATCGTCAGCCGCGCTGTTGGCTGGGACGACCGCTTTATCTACATCGACCAATCCATCTGGATCAAAGGCGAATGCGCGGCGCAGGCACTCTATCGGTCTGCTGTCACGGATAAGAACGGGATCGTCGCACCGCAGCAGGTCTTCGATGTCCTCGGCAAGGACAGCGCCCGCCCACCCCTGCCCGAATGGGCCGAAAGGTGGATCGGCGCGGATGCAGTGCGCCCTTGGCCACCTGAGGTTCCTGCCGCGTAACCCGCCCACGAGGCAAAACGACCGCTTGCTACTCGGCCCTGTTGCAGTGTCTTATCTCCGTGGGAATAGGGAGGCCGACATGGCAATCACGCAAAAGAAGCGGATCTGGGGCTGGATGGCCTTTGATTGGGCGACACAACCGTTTTACACGCTTGGTCTGACATTCATCTTTGGCCCCTATTTCGCCGCCGTTGCCGCCGAACATTACCTAAGCACGGGTCTGGATGCCGCCGCCGCGGATGCGCAGGCGCAGTCGATCTGGGGGATTGGGCAATCGCTCTCTGGCATCCTGATCGCGCTAACCGCCCCTATCTTGGGGGCTTTTGCCGATACCTCTGGGCGCAAAATGCCGTGGATCATGTTCTTTTCGATCTTCTATGTGGTCGCCTCTGCGATGCTCTGGGGGCTGACCCCGGACGGGTCAAACCTGATGTGGATGCTGTTCATCTTCTATGTCGGGTTCTTTGCTGCGGAAAGCGAGCTGAATTTCGTGAATGCGATCTTGCCATCACTTGGGACCGACAAGGAAATAGGCCGGATCTCGGGGTCCGGCGCAGCATTTGGGTATTGGGGCGGGGTTGTATCGCTTTTTGTCATGCTATTGCTTCTCGCAGAGAACGATGCCGGCGTGACGCTTTTGGGCAACGCACCGCTTTTCGGGCTTGATCCGGAACTGCGCGAAGGCACCCGTTCGGTCGGACCGTTTATCGCGATCTGGTATGTGATCTTTATGATCCCTTTCTTCCTTTGGGTGCGCGACGCGCCCCAGAAAAAGGCCGAGACGCCAACAATGCGCGCCATTTTGACGAACCTCAATCTCACGCTGGTTTCCGTTTTCAAACGCAAAAGCCTGTTCAACTTTCTTGTGGGCTCAATGATCTATCGCGACGCGCTCAACGCGCTTTATGCTTTTGGGGGCGTCTACGCGGCTCTAGTGCTTGATTGGCAAACGATCGAGATCGGGGTGTTCGGGATTATCGCGGCGATTGCGGCAGCGGTCGCCACATGGATTGGCGGGTTATGCGATGAGAAATATGGCCCCAAGCCCGTGATCACGGTCTCCGTGCTCATCCTGATCGTGGTCTGCACCTTCATTGTCGGCATGTCGCGCGACCATTTGTTTATCTTCCCCCTGGAGGTTGGGTCCAAGCTGCCCGATATCATCTTCTATTTTTGCGGCGCGGCCATTGGCGGGGCCGGTGGTGCACTTTACGCTTCCTCGCGCTCATTGATGGTGCGTCATGCACACCCCGATCGGCCGACAGAGGCCTTTGGCCTTTTTGCGCTGACAGGCAAGGCCACGGCATTTCTTGCGCCAATGCTCATCACGCTCTTCACCTATATGAGCGGAAATACACAACTTGGCTTTTTGCCCGTCATCTTCCTTTTCTTGATCGGCTTGGTCATGCTACGCTGGGTTAACAAAGACGGAGACAGAGCAGAATGGTCCGCATAAGCATTGCACTTGCCTTCATCGCAGCCCTCTCAGCATGTGGCGGCGAGAATACCCCATCGCAAACAGCCAAAGCGAGCGTGAGCACGCAAGGGTCCAACGACAACCGCGTCGCCAAAGAGGTATTTGGCCGAATTGCGACCTCCTCGGCAGGCCCGTCGCAGTCCATTGGAGGCTATGCGCGCGGATGCCAAGCGGGCGCTATGCAACTACCTGAAACCGGCTCAACTTGGCAGGCAATGCGCCTGTCGCGCAACCGCAACTGGGCGCAGCCTGTGACCGTGGATTACATCCAAGACCTGTCCCGCTTTGCCGCCACACAATCGGGCTGGAGCGGCCTCTATGTCGGCGACATGAGCCAGCCGCGCGGCGGCCCCATGCTAACAGGTCACGCCAGTCACCAGACGGGGCTGGATGCCGATATCTGGATGCTCCCGCCGAACCGCCTGAACCTGACTGCAGCCGAGCGCGAAGGCATCTCCTCGATCACGATGCAACGCGCCAATGGCGCCTATACCAACGCGAGCTGGACGCCGCAGCATGAGGCGATCCTCAAGGCCGCTGCGTCTGACCCACGCGTCGCACGCATCTTTCTATTCCCAGGCGCCAAAGTCGAGATGTGCAAGAACGCCACCGGCGACCGCAGTTGGCTGCGCAAAATCCGCCCTTGGTGGGGACACCACTATCACTTCCATGTGCGCCTGAACTGTCGGGCAGGTGCGGCAGGCTGCGAGGATCAGGCGCCGCCGCCGCCCGGCGATGGCTGCGCAGAAGCGCAAGGTTGGGTTGATCGTATCTTGAACCCGCCACCACCCGATCCGAATGCGAAACCTGCCACGCCGCGCGGACCACTTTTGGTCGCGCAATTGCCGGGTCAATGCGGCCGTGTGATCAACCACTGATATGAAGCTTCTACTTTGCCTCTTCTTGCTCGCGGGCTGCGGGCACACCCTTTCTGCCGGGCCAACCCTTTTGAGCGAAACGATTTGATCGGCAGAGGCGCAAGATTTCGGCGGGTTTTCTGGCCTTGAGCTCAGCGACGACGGCAAGAGTTTCACGACGATCACGGATCGCGGAATTTAGGTGACAACTGGTGATTTGATCCGCGAGAACGGGATCATCACGGGTGTGGCAAATGCCCAAGAGGTCTCGTTCCCGCGGCCCAACGGGACGCTTGGGAAACGCTGGGCTGATTCCGAAGGGCTCGCCATTGCGCCCGACGGTACGGTCTATATCTCCACCGAAGGGCCACGGCATCGGGTTTATGAATTTCCCGCCGGTGCGACCAAGGCGATCCCCCTGCCCCAGCATCCCGATTTCGCCAACCTGCAACGTAACAGTTCGCTTGAGGCCTTGGCGATTGGCGCTGATGGCGCACTCTATACCCTCCCCGAACGGTCAGGCCGCATGACCCGCCCGTTCCCGGTGTATCGGTATAAAGACGGCGCATGGGATATTCCCTTTCGGATCCCCCGCACAGGTGAACATCTCGTTTCGGGCGCAGATGTCGGGCCGGACAATAGGCTCTATATACTTGAGCGCGACTTCACAGGTGTCGGCTTCAAATCGCGCGTGCGTAGGTTCGATCTTGATGGCACGGGCGAAACCACGGTCCTCGACACCCGCAATGGGACACACGACAATCTCGAAGGGATCAGCATCTGGCGCGATTCTGAAGGGCATCTGCGCCTTACGATGATCTCGGACGATAACTTCAATTTTTTCCAGCAAACCGAGATCGTCGAATACCAAATCGATGATTGACCCACTCCGTCGCAAGCGGTAGTGCAGCGCGTCCCTGAATGGTCAGGGGCCAAGTGCCGCACCCTTGCAAAAACGGATAATGTAATAAAATGACCAAGCTTCTTCCTGGCGTGATCGCCATGGCCCTCGTTGTGGTGGCCTCAAACATCCTCGTTCAATTCCTGATCCTCGACGGACTGCTGACATGGGGGGCCTTCACCTACCCGCTCGCATTCCTTGTCACCGACATCATGAACCGTGTCTACGGCGCCCCCGCCGCACGCCGCGTGGTCTATGCGGGCCTCGTTGTGGGGATCATCTGCTCGCTCATCGGCAGCCAGATCATGCTGGAATACGGCCCTGCGGTGGCATTGCGCGTGGCAATCGGGTCGGCGTCTGCTTTCCTTGTGGCGCAGCTGCTCGATATCGCTGTGTTCAACCGTTTGCGTGACGGATCGTGGTGGAAAGCGCCGCTCGTCTCCACAATCGTCTCGTCAATTGTCGATACGGCGATCTTCTTCTCGGTCGCCTTCTCTGGCCTTTTCAACGGGTTCAGCCAGATGGCCGCGGATCAGATCATATGGGCGCAGGACGCTGTGCCGTTCCTGAATGCGGGTCCAATTGCGCCGCTTTGGGTCAGTTTGGCTGTGGCCGACTGGGGTGTAAAAATCGCTATCGCCTTGATCGCTCTGGTCCCGTTCCGCATCATTGTTGGGCGGATGTCACAACCTACTACATGAGGTGAAAAAGGTTTTGACATATACCTCATTTATGCAAAACTCCTCTCAGGCGAAACACATTGAAAGGAGGTGATCCAGTGCATCATGAAGTATTGGAGAAGGCAGTCGGGACAACTTGGGGAGCGATTTTCTAGAGCAAACTCTGGGACTTAGCACCCAAGGTGGGTAACCTAACCGACCCGCCTCCGTGATTCAGGAAAGGGCCATTCCAACGCCGGAGTGGTCCTTTTTTGTTGCGCAATTGATCGCTATGTTAGATTCATGAAAATTACCGACGACATCACAATTTCCGACTGGGAACTGACCGAGACGTTCACCCGCGCCTCTGGTCCGGGTGGGCAGAACGTGAACAAGGTGTCCACGGCGGTCGAATTGCGGTTCGAGGCGGAGCGGTCCCCGAACCTGCCCGACCCTGTGAAGCGGCGGCTCAAACGGCTGGCGGGGCGGCGGTGGACAAACGAGGGCGCGATTGTGCTGTTCGTGCAAGACACACGGTCCCAAGCCCGCAACCGCGAACTGGCGCACGAGCGGCTGCGGGAGTTGATCCTAGAGGCCACCAAAACCCCCAAACGCCGCATCTCGACACGGCCCACATATGGGTCGGTGAAGCGGCGGCTTGCGGGGAAGAAGCAACGCGGCGAGGTGAAGGCCTTGCGCGGTAAAGTTGAGGAGTAACGACATGGACCTGATCTACCGCATGACCCGCTCAGGGGAGCCCGAAGTCAGCCGCCCCGCGCCCGAAAAACTGGTCTCTGGCGATCCCGTTTTCACCACTTGGACCGTCGAGGACAAAGACGGGCTTTACGCGGGTATCTGGCAAAGCACGGCGGGCCGCTGGCGGATTTCCTACGACGAATGGGAATACTGCCACATCCTAGAGGGGGTGTCGGTGCTTCACGGATCAGACGGCAGCCGCCTAGAGGTGAAAGCAGGCGACAGCTTCGTCCTGCGCCCCGGATTTTTGGGGGAATGGGAAGTGGTCGAGACGACGGTGAAGGAGTATGTGATTAGGGTTTGAGGGATTAGCTCTCTAAGATTGCCGTGTCAAAATAGTTGCCTAAATTCAGCTCAATCACAAAACCTCTCCATTTTCGCACAAGTGCGCACTTGCAAGAAACTAGGATACAACCCAATGTTGTGCTATAAGTATTATGGGAAAGTATTCTAAGTGCCATTTTCAGATAAACCGAGCAAACATAGAGCGCTAGGCGACATTCATGCGTCACTTTGGCTGCATCTAGTTTGGCTATACTCTGAGTCCTTCGGAAGCCGAATTTGACGTCTTGACGCTTTGGCGTGGAACGATTCAGCTACGGGTATGATTTGTCCTGGTTTTCTTTCCGCAGCAGAACGCCTTGAGCTTGA
>JAQXBV010000093.1 GCA_029252195.1 Yoonia sp. | reverse complement strand
CGGATCAGCGTCGATTTACCCGAGCCCGACGGACCACAAATAACGATACGCTCACCACGTTGCACCGTCAGGTTGATGTCACGCAGAACGTGGAACGTCCCGTACCACTTGTTCATGTTGTGGATTTCGATCGCAACCTCGTCAGAGACTTCCATCTTGCTACGGTCAATTGCGCGGTCTGTTGCAGTATTAGACATATCAGATGCCTCCCTTAACAATGTTCACGCTGGAGTTTCTTCTCCAGGTAAAGTGAGTAGCGGCCCATGCTAAAGCAGAAGATAAAGAACATAAGACCGATGAAGATATAGAGCTCCCAGTAGATGCCGTTCCAATCCGTAGACGCACGGATCGAACCTGTCAGACCGATGGGATCAAGCAGGCCGATAAAGACCACGAGCGTCGTATCTTTGAACAAGCCAATGAAGGTGTTCACGATACCCGGGATCGAAATCTTCAAGGCTTGCGGCAGAACCACCAAACGCATCGACTGCCAGTAGTTCAGGCCAAGGCTATCGCCGCCCTCATACTGGCCCTTTGGCAAGGCAGCCAAACCACCACGCACAACCTCGGCGATATAGGCCGCCGAGAACAGCGTCACCATGATGATCACGCGGAGCATCAGGTCAAAGTTAGTGCCCGGCGGTAGGAAGTAGTTGAGCAAAAGCGATGCGGTGAACAACCAGACGATCAACGGCACACCGCGGATGATCTCGATAAAGCCCGTTGAAAGCTTGTTGATGATCAACATGTCCGAGCTACGGCCCAGTGCCAGCAAAATACCCAGCGGCAAGGACAACACGATACTGGCCACACCGATGACGATCGAGAGCATGAAGCCGCCAAATGCTTTGGATGCGATGAATTCAAGGCCGATTGGCAGGATGCTGTGAAGCACGCCAACGATCGGGCCAACCAAGAACAACCAATAAAGGACGGGAATAATCGTAGCGACGATGATGCCCCCCAATTCACCGATGATCGGCGTGGCGTATTTCAGCACCGCCCAGCCAAGTGCGAAACCAAGCGCAACAGAAACCGGACCCCAGATCGACCCGCCCCAAAGCAGGAAGAAGAGAGCGAAAGGCATCAACAACGTGCCGATGATGAATTTGCGCGGGATGCTATCGAACAAGACCGGCATGATCCCGACGATGAGCAGAACCAAGGCCAACACAGGGCGCCAGTATTCTGTGTTCGGATAGAACCCGAACAGCAACTGCCGCCAGCGGTCTTGAATGACAGCAAAGCAGAAGCCATCATGGCTTCCCAGCCCCTCTGATGCGAGAATCTCCCGACATTCCGAGAGCGAGTCAGCGCTCCAAACCGAGTTTGCGAATTGCGGATAAAGCCCCGTAATCACGGCGTAGATCACATAGATCGAGACCAGTGTCAGAATGGTATTCAGCGGACTGGAAAACAGGTTTTCCATCATCCAGCGCACTGCACCTTTTTGACCCAGAGGCGGCGCCGCCTGTGGCAACATCGTCTCGCGCACATAGCTTGGGTTTTTTGCGTTTGCAGTTGTCATATCAACGCTCCTTCAGCTTCATGCGGTTGTTGTAGATGTTCATCACGAAGGAAATCGCGAGGCTGAGGGCGAGATAGAAAATCCCCAACAACAACATGCATTCCAGCGCGCGGCCTGTCTGGTTGAGAGTAATCCCCCCCAAAGTGCCCCGAATATCCGGATAACTTACCGCAATCGCCAGTGACGAGTTCTTGGTCAAGTTCAAGAACTGTGAAATCAGCGGCGGGATAATGACGCGCAGCGCCTGTGGCAAAACAACAAGCTGCATTAGCCGGTTAGGCCGAATACCCAGTGCCGCAGCGGCTTCGGTCTGGCCCTTGGACACAGAGAGAATACCCGCGCGCACTGTTTCCGCAATAAACGCACCGGTATAGAGCGACAGCGCAATCCAGAGCGCGATCAACGGGTTGCTAATCTTGCCGCCACCTTCAAAGCGCGGGATGCCCTTTGGTGACATGACAGGGTAGCTGACTTCAATCGCCTGCCCCTCCATATAACGGTCTGTCAGAACACCAGCCACGGCCTTGTTACGCAGCCCCTCAGTCAGGTCTGCCGCAATGGCCTCAGCGGTCGCAACAGGAACAGCAATCAGGTTACATGTGCCCTGCTCGAAAGCAGATTGCGCATCGGACTGGCCAAAGAAATCGCGGCGGCGGAAGTTGACCTCAGCCTCTTCGATATAACGACGGCCGTTCACGGCACCTGTTTCGCTCCCGATTGCGCAATAGTCAGGGCGACCGATCGCTTCTGAATACGTCGCGAGGTCCATGCTCTGCTCGGCACCAACAGCAACAAAGGTGTATTCTGTTTTGGATGAAATCGCAGACAGCGCGAAATACGCAACGACCAGCGGCACAACGATGATGCCAATGGCAGGCAACAGCACAGGTACAATCCGGCCCGTCTCGGACTGAATCTTTTTGGCGTATTTCGCCAAGAAATAGACCGCCACAAGTGCCAGCGCCAAGGTCAACCAAATCACCCAGCCAAGTGTCGAGAACGACAGGCTCGGGATGAACGTCCCTTGGTTGGTGGAGGCAATCGCCCCTAACCACATTTCGTTTTCCGCAATACCATCGGCATTCGGCTTAAACGTGTTGGGGGGCGGACGGCTCTCGGTGAAGATCGCGAAAATCAGGAAGATCCAGAGAAGCAGCGGAACGTTACGAAAGCCTTCGACGTAAAACGACATCAACTTGGACACGACCCAGTTTTTCGACAACCGCAAAACGCCCGCGAGCACCCCGATGACAAGGGCCGTCGAGCAGCCCATCGCCGCCAGCAGGAGCGTGTTGAAGATACCGACGAGCGCGGCACGACCATGCGTGCTGCTGCTATCGTAAGGGATCAGCGTTTCACCGATATCGTAGCCTGCCCGCGTTTGCAGGAAGCCGAAATCCGGCGTCAAACCCAATTTGTCGAGGTTTGCATAGGCATTGTTGCCAAGCCACCAAAGGCCGAGACAAAACAGCGCCAGAGTAACGACTTGAATGGTCAAACTACGATAACGGCTGTCATAAATTAGTTGGCTGAGCCGGAAAGCCGGCTTTGGAGCTTCGCTCACAGACATATTTTGCCTCCCCGGCAAATCTGACGATATTTGTTGGTGCCCGGTTGATCCGCACATCCAGCGTCAGTTTATTACTTGATCGTAACGAAAAGGGACGCGACCGTTTGGCCGCGCCCCCTTTGTTTAGTTTAACGGAATGGTGGAGAGTACAGCAGGCCGCCGTCTGTCCACTGTGCGTTCAGACCACGCGCAAGACCGATTGGTGTTGCTTCGCCGATGTTCTTTTCAAAGATCTCGCCGTAGTTGCCACCAGCAGCAATCGCGTTCCGAGCCCAATCAGCCGAAAGACCGATCATCGCGCCCAGATCACCTTCTGTGCCCAAGAGACGGTTGATCTCTGGGTTGTCAGTTGGTGCAGCGGAAAGTTCTGCTACGTTTGCGGATGTGATGCCCAGCTCTTCAGCAGAGATCAGCGCGTTCAGTGTCCACATTGCGATATCACCCCAGTCGTTGTCGCCGTGGCGAACAAGCGGGCCAAGTGGCTCTTTGGAGATGATTTCTGGCAGCAGGATGTGGTCGCCAGGTGCTTCGAATGTTGCACGTGTCGCGGCCAGACCGGATGCGTCAGTTGTGTACACATCACATGCGCCAGCAAGGTACTGCTGCTGTGCTTCAGCGTTCGTCTGGATAGGCACAGGCTGGTAGCTGATGTTGTTGATGCGGAAGTAGTCAGCAAGGTTCAACTCTGTGGTTGTGCCTGTCTGGATACATACAGTCGCACCATCAAGATCCTTAGCGGACGAAACGCCCAATGCCTTTGGCACCATGAAGCCTTGGCCGTCGTAATAGTTCACGCCAACGAAATCAAACTTAAGGTCTGTGTCGCGGGAGAATGTCCATGTTGTGTTACGTGCCAGCAGATCGATCTCGCCAGACGCGAGCGCAGTGAAACGTGTCTCACCAGTTGTTGGAACGAATTCAACAGCATCACCGTTACCGAAGACAGCAGCAGCGACTGCGCGACATACGCTGACGTCGAAACCTTCCCAAACGCCATTTGCGTCTGGTGCAGCAAAGCCAACCAAGCCAGTTGTTACGCCACAGTTCATCGCGCCGCGCGCCTTGACATCGTCAAGCGTGGCAGCAGACGCAACACCAGCGACGAGACCTGCAACAGTCAATGCGCCGAGAAATACGGTTTTTTTCATTTTTACCTCTTCCTGAGTATCCATCCCATTTTCTTGGGACGGTCGTTTTTTGCCCCGAAGGGCGTTGAGTGTCATGGATAGGTGGCCCTACCAATCGCCAAATATTGTGCGGACTTATCACCAAAGGTCAAGACTGCCATTTGGAAAACTGAACCGTACTACAGGGCAAATCGCCTGCCAAAGCACTTCTGGCAGGTCGAATGATCTGTCTTTGTCAGATTAGGGACATCCGATAGAATCGCGCCGCATTCAGAAAGGCTTCCTGCTTCAAGGCCTCATGCGCCATCGCTTCTTCGTCTTCGCCCCATTGTTCGGTTTGCCAATGCTCATCAAGCCGCGACAGTAACCACGCATCTTCTTGCGCAAAGGCCCCACGAGTGACCCCAAGCGCAAGAATGAGTGACCCTGAAATCGCGATCAAGTCATGGGCACCCGCAAGGGCGAAGTTGCTCATTGACGCAACCTCCGCGTGGAGTTTAGCAAGCAGCGCGGCGTCTTGATCGACGTGCATCACCCCTTCACAGACGTTCAGGCGCGTCCCGAATTCTTGCGCGGCCCAGTCCAGAACCGGATCCCACCTTTCGGCCTGCCGTGCGATCAATTCGACGGGTCCTGCGGCGCGGTAGCACAACAAATCGCTATCCCCATAGCTCGCCAGATTGGCCACAACTTCGGCCTGCTGCGGCGCGACTTTATCCACGGCAGAGTTGGCGGCACGCGTCACCGGCATCGTCAGCGGATCGATTTTTTCGACCTGCGCGTCCCATTCCGCCGCAATGGCCTCGGCCATCTGGAATGTCGGCAACACCAGCGGTGTCTTGTTAGGCGTATTAACCGTGCGCGCATCAAGCGCGACCCCAAAACCACCGTCACGGTCCACCACCGTCGCGGTTTTCCAGAACCTTTTTTGTTTGAGCAAACTCATGTCGTCTGTCCCGTTAATTGGTCAATTGCGTTGGGGAGGGCGTCAAAGCTGTCGATCAGAAGATCAGCGTTCAAGGTCGTTGGTTCGTGATAACCCCAACTCACCCCGATGGTGCCCACGCCGCCCGCGCGGCCCATATCCATATCATAGGTCGTGTCACCCAGCATCACGGCGCGCTTGGGATTAACGCCTGTCTCTGACAGTGCCGCCAAAACCATCGCGGGATGCGGCTTGCTGGGATGAAAATCCGCGACCTGCTGGCTGACAAACAACCCCTCCATCCCGTGCCGCTCAATCATCTTATCGAGCCCACGCTTTGACTTGCCCGTCGCCACGGCCAAAAGCGTCTCAGGCTGCGCATGCAAATTGAGCAAAGCATCGCGTGCGCCTGCAAACATTGGTGACAACTCCGCGTTCCCGTCAGGTCCGCGCAGATCGTTAAACGCATCCTTATAGGCCTGCACAAGGATCGCCCGCTTGACGTCGTCGGCGTGCGGGCAAAGCTTCGCAAAGGCCTCGCTCAGGGACAGCCCGACAATAGACAGGATCGTCGGTCGATCCAACATCGGCATGCTCTGGCTCGCGAAGGCAGACGCCATCGCGGCCATGATTTCGGCCTGACTGTCGACCAGCGTGCCGTCGACGTCAAAGATCACCAAGCGCAGATCAGGCATCGGGCATATTGAACGGGTCAAAGGGCGCGTGTTCCACGACCCAACCGACAAAATTCCAAGTGGACTGCATATGGGGTGGCAGATCAGCCACCAGCGTTAGCGTCTTGCCTGTCACCGGATGCTCGATTGTCAAAGAGCGCGCATGCAGGTGCATTTTCCGCCCGATATCTTCGCCCATACCAGAGCCCCAACCGTCGCCGAGGTTCTCTTGCTCAGAGCCACCATATTTGCCGTCTCCAATGATCGGATGCCCGATCTCGGCCATATGCGCGCGCAGTTGGTGGGTGCGGCCAGTAATCGGCACCAAGGCCACCCAAGCGGCCCGTTTGGCCAGCGTATCCATGACGGCATAGTCCGTCGTCGCACGCTTTGCGCCTTCGGTCGTGGCCACCTCATTGGGATGGACACAGCGCATTTTTTCGTTCTCGCCACCTTTGCCGTGACCCGGTGCTTTCACCAGACCGTATTTGATCGTGCCAGCGCGCGGATGCGGCACACCAGCAACAGCCGCCCAATAGATCTTGCGGGTCTCGCGGTGCTTGAGGTTTTCGGTCAATTCCTTGGCCATCATCCGCGTGCGGGCAAGGAGCAAGACACCAGAGGTGTCCTTGTCCAAACGGTGCACCAAGCGCGGCTTTTCGTCATAGCCGAACATCAAGGCCTCGGCCATGCCGTCAACATGGCGGTGGGTTTTGGAGCCGCCTTGCGTCGCCAAGCCCGCGGGCTTGTTGATCGCAATGATATGATCGTCTTTGTAGATCACGCAGGACTGGATCAGCTTGGCATCGGCCTTAGTCACGCCGTGCTTGAGCAATGACGCGGTCGCCGCAGCTTGTTCCTCTGTCGGCAGCGGCGGGATACGGATCGTCTGACCCACTTCCAAGCGAGTGTTCGACTTTACACGCCCACCATTCACGCGGATGTCGCCCTTGCGGCACATCTTTTCCACGCGCCCTTGGGTTACATGCGGGAACAGGCGGCGCATATAGCGGTCAAGCCGCTGGTCGCCATCATCGGGGCCGATTACACGGGTTTGCACGCCGCTCATGTTGTCATTCCTTTTGCAAGCCATAGTCCAAAGGCACAGGCCAAAAGCGACAGCAGGACAGAGGCAAAAACATAGCCCCCCGCCGCCGCGTATCGGCCGCCTTCAACGAGGCGCAGTGTATCGAGGCTAAACGCGCTGAACGTCGTGAAGCCCCCTAAAAATCCGGTCATCACCAAGGGCAACCAAGTCTGAAGCCCGCGCGCCGCAAACAGCGCCCAGACCAAACCGATTGCCAGCGAACCTATCACGTTAACGGTCAACGTGCCCAAAGGGAAGGCCACGGCCAGCCCTACAAGGTAACGCGCCACAGCGCCCAACGCGCCGCCAATCGCCACAGAGATCACAGGTGTTATCATGCCTGTGCCTTGGCCCAATGTAACGCGGTTGTCAATTCTTGCCCCTCTTGGTGCGCAAGCCCGCAAAGAATTCAACGCGTTTCTTGAGGTCGCGCTCGAATCCGCGGTCCACAGGCGCATAAAAGATCGGGCGCTTCATGCTTTCAGGGAAATAGCTCTGCCCCGAAAAGCCATCCTCTGCATCGTGGTCATAGGCATAGCCCGCGCCAAAGCCCTGCTCTTTCATCAACTTTGTCGGCGCGTTCAGGATATGCGTCGGCGGCGGCTCGGAGCCATGCTGCTTGGCCGCAGCCCTCGCGGCTTTATAAGCCACATAGCTCGCATTCGATTTTGGAGCCAGCGCCAGATAGACAACGGCTTGCGACAATGCCAGCTCGCCCTCTGGGCTGCCGAGCCGCTCGTAGGTTTCCCAAGATTGCAAGCAAACCGCCTGCGCCTGCGGGTCTGCGAGACTGATGTCTTCAACGGCCATGCGCACCAACCTGCGCGCCAGATAACGCGGGTCCTCCCCGCCCTCCAGCATCCGCGCAAACCAGTATAGCGCGGCATCTGGATCAGAGCCTCGCACCGATTTATGCAGCGCGGAAATCAGGTTGTAGTGTTCCTCGCCTGATTTGTCGTATTTCGAGGCCCGCTTCATAAACCGCTTGGTCAGGCCCGTCCGGTCGATCTTGCCGTCCACTTTCCATGCCGAGACTTGCTCGATCAGATTGAGCAAAGCGCGACCATCCCCGTCCGCCATCTCCATCAGGGTGTCGCGTGCATCAGGCGTGAGCGGTAGCGCGCGACCAAGGTCTTTCTCGGCACGCTGCGTCAGCCGCTCCAGATCACCAAGATCAAGGCGCGTCAGGATCAAGACCTGACTGCGCGACAGCACAGCGGCGTTCAACTCGAAGCTGGGGTTTTCGGTGGTGGCCCCCACCAACAGGATCGTGCCGTCTTCCATATAGGGCAAAAAGCCGTCCTGTTGCGCCTTATTAAAACGGTGAATCTCATCCACGAACAAAAGCGTGCCCTTGCCGTTCTGGCGGCGCAATTTTGCGGCCTCAAAGACCTTGCGCAAGTCCGGGACGCCGGTGAAAATCGCGCTGATCTGGACAAAATGCAGGTCGGTCTCGTCCGCCAGCAGTCGCGCAATCGTTGTCTTACCCACGCCCGGCGGACCCCAGAAAATCAGCGATGACAGCGACCCAGAAGCTAGCATGATCCCCAGCGGTGCATCCGGTCCAAGCACCTGCTCTTGGCCAATGACCTCCTCCAAGGTTTTGGGTCGCAAGCGATCAGCCAGCGGGCGCGGGCCTGCCGGAATCGAGGACGGGGTACTGTTGAATAAGTCGGTCATGGGGGCAATCTATGCCCCCACGCACCCTTTTGAAAGGATCAGTGTAGCTGTGTGGAAAAGTCGATCCAAACCGCCTGATAATCAATGCCACCCATGTTCATGTTGCGACCCGCGGCCTTCATATCAAGGTTGCAGCGGTTCGCCCAACGGCCCCAGTTAGACGGGAGCAGGGCCAGCATCTTGCTAATCCCCTCTTCGCGCGATGTCCGCAGCATTTGGAGCACCAAATGGGCGCGGACCCGTTGACGCAATCCGGCGGGGATATCATGGGTCAGAAAGCCGCGCGTGACCTCCCATGTCGATGCCTCAACGGGGGCTTCTCCATACAGCAGGTCGTCAGGGATACTGTCCAACAAGCCGCGTTGCGCATCGCGGATCATATAACTGTAGATACCACAGCGGGCAGTCGTGGGCGTCAGACGGACACCAGCAAGAACGCGGCCCGTGTGATCATTAACGGCAAGCCAGCGCGAGACAGGGGTGTCATACTGGTCGTATTCCATGCCCATGGTTTCAGGCAAGTCCCAGTTATTTTTGACAATGTACGACTCGCGGCCGGCGCGAAGTATGTTTGCGAACAGATCGCCATGGTTGTGCATGTTGGCGAACCAAAGAGTTGTGCTGTGCATGGTAAAGGCCTCCTGGCAGGGGGGTTAAAGGGTCACACAACCCTGCTTGAGCCTCCAGTGGAGAGGTCAAAGCAGCCTGTAATCCCTTGCCCGTTGGATGGCCTCGGCTGTAGTGCGCGCAAGTAGACTTGCGCGGGCAGTAGTGAGACGCGCTTTAAATGCGCTCTCTGAGATGTTCAAACGTGCGGCGGCAGCTTCATGACGGTCCCCATTGGCAACGCACCGCAGGGCTTCGATTTGGGCGTCCGTTAAGGACTTTGGGGGCTCCGTGAGTGCGTGCAGTTGTTGGATCAATCGCGAGAATTCCAGCATTTCATCATCTGTAAATTCCCTGTCCGCACGTGCCGCAGAAGCAATCGTGCGTGACTTCATCGGGCCACAAGACACGGCAAAGCCGTGAATCATACCAAATGAGCGTGCCTGTCCCAAAATATCGAATGGGTCAGGTATTTTGATTTCATTCCAACGCGATGTTCCAACCTCACTAAAGCCCCAAGCTATAATTGGATCGCGTAACGCATAAGCCTCCTCTGTATACAAATCGGTCCAGCCCTGCGGGTAGGTTTGGTGATGCATCAGTGGCAAGGCAAAACGGATGTGCAGGGCGAAGAAGAACCCGTCCGGTGCCAAGGCCGAAAGCCGTGTCGTGTAATAATCAACGCTTGTTCCCAGGAACATGATATTGATCATGCTCAATGCCTGAGGCTGCAAGTCAACTTAAAATTGTAGTCAAATTGTAATAAAATTCGACTACAATCATATGGTTAGGCCGAAACCCGTCATTTCCTAGGGAATTTATGGTTAATGCTCATCTGAAACGCACAATTGCGCAACAGGGAAAATAGAATTCAAAAAAAAGGCCCCGCGCTTGCGAGGCCTTTCAATGTCTTGATCGTCAGAAGTGGCTTATGCCTCGTCTGCGTCCACATATTCTACGAGGCGCGCGCGGTCTGCTGCGCCCTTTGCGTCGACATCACGGTCAACGAATTCGATGATCGCCATTGGCGCCATGTCACCATAACGGAAGCCAGCCTTCAGAACGCGCACATAGCCGCCCTGACGCTCTGCGTAACGTGGGCCAAGCACTTCGAAAAGTTTCGCTGTGTGCATCGCCTGCTTGAGGCGCGCTTCTGCTTGACGACGGGCGTGAAGATCGCCGCGCTTGCCAAGTGTGATCAGCTTTTCGATGATACGCTTGAGTTCTTTTGCCTTTGGCAATGTTGTTTTGATTTGCTCATGTTCAATGAGCGAACCGGCCATGTTTGCAAACATCGCTTTGCGGTGTTCGTGTGTCCGGTTGAGCTTGCGGTAGCCGCTTGCGTGACGCATTTGGGGTATCTCCTAATTATGCTTTGTGCAGAGGTCTGATGCGTGCCAGCCTCGTTATTGGGGCAGAATTGCCCAGTTAGTCGCGTGCATCACCCGCGCACTCAGCGTGCACGGGTGAGACGCAATTTCTCTTAGAACTGGTCTTCGAACTTCTTGGCCAGATCTTCGATATTGTCGGGCGGCCAGTCCTCAACGTCCATGCCGAGGTGCAGACCCATTCCGGACAGCACTTCTTTGATCTCGTTCAAAGACTTGCGGCCGAAGTTTGGTGTGCGCAGCATTTCTGCTTCGGTTTTCTGGATCAGATCGCCGATGTAAACGATGTTGTCGTTCTTGAGGCAGTTCGCAGAACGGACAGACAGTTCCAGCTCGTCCACTTTCTTCAACAGAAGCGGGTTGAACTCGAGGCCGTCATCATCCGCACCAGCAGAAGCCGACTCTGGCTCGTCAAAGTTGACGAAGATCGACAGTTGATCCTGCAAGATGCGCGCAGCATAAGCAACCGCGTCATCTGGCGTGATGGAGCCGTCTGTTTCGACTTTCATTGTAAGCTTGTCATAGTCCAGAACCTGACCTTCGCGGGTAGGCTGCACATCGTAAGACACTTTCTTCACCGGCGAATAGATCGCGTCGATGGAGATCATGCCGATTGGTGCATCTTCTGGCTTGTTCTTGTCAGCCGCAACATAGCCCTTACCAGTGTTCACTGTCAGTTCCATGTAAAGGTCTGCGCCATCGTCGAGGTGGCAGATCACGTGATCCTTGTTGAGGACCTCGATACCAGCTGTCTCGGAGATGTCGGCAGCCGTCACAACGCCCGGACCTTTGGCCTGAACGCTAAGGCGCTTTGGGCCTTCGACTTCCATGCGGATCGCGACGCCTTTGAGGTTCAGCACGATGTCGGTTACGTCTTCACGCACACCAGACACGGATGAAAACTCGTGCAGAACGTTGTCGATTTGCACGGCCGTAATTGCGGCACCTTGCAAAGACGACATCAAGATGCGGCGCAGGGCGTTGCCCAGCGTCAGGCCGAAGCCCCGCTCAAGTGGTTCTGCGATAACTGTTGCTTGACGCATCGGGTCATTGCCCGGCTTCACTTCAAGCTGTGTTGGCTTAATCAATTCAGCCCAGTTCTTGTGGATCATGTGTCCCTCCATTCCTGTTTCCCTTTTCATGTCCAAAAAGGCAAACGCCCGAGGTTTCAAAATAACGGATTGGGGCCATGCAAATGTTTGCAGGACCCCGAAACCGTTTCGTCGATCTTATACGCGGCGACGCTTTGGTGGGCGGCAACCGTTGTGCGCCATTGGTGTCACGTCACGGATAGATGTGATGTTGAAACCAACAGCAGCCAGAGCACGCAATGCGGACTCACGGCCGGAGCCTGGTCCCTGCACTTCGACTTCAAGTGTCTTCACACCGTGGTCTTGTGCTTTTTTGCCAGCATCTTCAGCAGCCATCTGAGCCGCATAAGGTGTGGATTTACGGGAGCCCTTGAAGCCCATTGTGCCAGCGGACGACCATGCGATCGCATTGCCCTGCACGTCGGAAATCAAGATTTTCGTGTTGTTGAACGAAGAGTTCACGTGAGCAACGCCAGCGGCGATGTTCTTGGAGACCTTCTTCTTGGTGCGTTTGGTATCGCGTGCCATATCTGATGCCCTCCCTTATTTCTTCTTACCAGCAATGGCCTTTGCAGGACCTTTGCGAGTACGAGCGTTTGTTGATGTACGCTGACCACGAACAGGCAAGTTACGACGGTGACGCAGGCCACGGTAGCAACCAAGGTCCATCAGACGCTTGATGTTCATCTGTGTTTCACGGCGAAGGTCGCCTTCAACAGTCAGGTTTTCGTCGATGTATTCACGAACCTTCAGGACTTCGGCGTCCGAGAGTTCGTTAACGCGACGTGCGCGGTCGATACCAACAGCTTCGCAGATCTCTTCTGCTTTAGCTGGACCGATACCAGTGATATATGTGAGGGCGATGAGAACACGCTTCCCTGTTGGGATGTTCACGCCAGCAATACGTGCCAAGTGCTAATTCCTTTTCGTTGCGATTCCGTCATTCCGGAACCTTTTTTCACAACGGAAGCCCGAACGTTTGAACGTCGGGCCGCGTCATATCGAGGTGTTCTGGGATTTCAGGGGGCGACCCATCAATCACAAATTGATTCCCCTAAGGGATGGCGTTGTTTAGGGCTGAAGCAGGCGGGGGTCAACCCCCGCCAAGCGTTCGATTCAGGCAAGCGCCTTATTGATCGAAGCCGCTACGTTTTCCATGCTGGCAAGGCCGTCTACGGACTTCAGATCGCCTTTGGCGTAGTAATAGCCGACCAGCGGAGATGTCTGCTTGTAGTAAGCCATTAGACGGGTTTTGAGGCTGTCCTCGTTGTCGTCTGCGCGGCGTGTCTGGTCGGTGCTACCGCAATTGGAGCATTTTCCGTCAGCGGGCCAAGGTTTGGTTTGGTCATTGTAAACCTCACCACAAGAGCCACATGTCGAACGCGCGGTGATACGGGCCACCAGTGCCGCGTCGTCTACTTGCATTTCGATGACGTGGTCGAGTGTCTCGCCCATTTCCACCAGAAGGTTGCCCAAAGCGTCGGCCTGAGCCAGCGTCCGTGGGAAGCCGTCGAAAATATAACCGCCGGGTGCATTGTCGGATTCAAGTTGTTCGCGGATCAAGCCGATCACGATCTCGTCGGTCACAAGGTTGCCTGCGTCCATGACGGCGGCAACTTTCTTGCCCATCTCCGTCCCGCTGGTCCGTGCTGCGCGAAGCATATCACCGGTGCTCAATTGCACCATGCCACGTTCATCAACGAGTTTGCGTGCTTGTGTTCCTTTACCCGCGCCTGGCGGTCCCAGCAGGATTATATTCATCGACGAGATGGTCCCTTCTTTTTCCCAGTGCGGCTCTTCCCACGCAACTGAGACTTTTCAATCAGCCCCTCGTATTGATGGGCCAGCAAATGAGATTGGATCTGTTGTATCGTATCCATGCCGACCGAAACGATAATCAGCACCGACGTCCCGC
Source organism: Yoonia sp. (assembly GCA_029252195.1). Taxonomy (GTDB): domain Bacteria; phylum Pseudomonadota; class Alphaproteobacteria; order Rhodobacterales; family Rhodobacteraceae; genus Yoonia. The sequence continues at coordinate 2,626 of JAQXBV010000093.1, read as the reverse complement.
CGAAATAGAACGGGATAGACAGTTGGCTACGGATGATTTCGGGCAACAACGCGACAAGCGCGAGATAGCCAGAGCCGAGAACCAGAATGCGCGTCACCACATAATCAAGATACTCGGCAGTTTTCTTGCCTGGGCGGATCCCCGGAATGAAACCGTTCTGGTTCTTGAGGTTGTCGGCAACTTCGTCTGTCTTGAAAGCAACTTCACGCGTGTAGAAATAGGTGAAGAACACGATCATGGCCGCGAAGAACAGCAGGTAGAGAGGCTGACCGGGGCCAAAGTAAGCAAGGATCGTGGACATCACGGGGCCGGTAGAGCCGCCAGAGAATGTGCTGATCGTCGTTGGCAGCAAAAGCAATGCGGATGCAAAGATCGCGGGGATAACGCCAGCCGGGTTCACTTTGATCGGCAGGTGCGACGTGGAACCGTCATAAACCTTCATGCCACGTTGTTGGCGCGGATATTGGATATGGATCTTGCGCAGTGAGCGTTCCATGAACACCACAAAGGCAAGGATCGCGATGACCATGAGTATGACGCCCACAATCACGAAAGGCGAAATCGCGCCAGAGCGGCCCTGAGACAGGAAGCGGGCAGCGGCCGCAGGCACTTCGGCTACGATACCGACGAAGATGATGAGCGAGATGCCGTTGCCGATACCGCGCGCTGTAATCTGCTCGCCAAGCCACATCAGGAACATGGTGCCGCCAACGATGGTGATCACGCAAGCCGCTTGGAAATAGAGGCCGGGGCTCGATGCCAGATCGCCAGCCTCAAGGCTGCGCGAAAGGCCGTAGGCCTGAAATGTCGCGAGGATCACGGTCAGATAGCGGGTATATTGGTTCATCTTGCGACGCCCCTGCTCACCCTCTTTCTTAAGGTTCTTGAGCGGTTCCCACATGGAGCCCATCAGCTGAACGATAATTGATGCCGAGATATAAGGCATGATCCCCAACGCGAAGATACCCATGCGCGACAGTGCGCCACCCGTGAACATTGACAAAATGCCGCCAATCCCTGTCGCCGCTTCGTCCATGAACGACCGCAATGCTGCGCCATCAATCCCCGGGACGGGAATATAGGTGCCAAGGCGGTAGACCATCAAAAGGCCGATTGTGAACAGGATGCGCTGGCGCAGTTCGGTTGCCTTACCGAATGCGCCCCAGCTCATGTTTGCTGCCATTTGTTCTGCTGCGGATGCCATGCGTCTCTCTTTTCATGAAAACGCCGCCAGTCGGGTCCCCGAGTGGCGGCGTTTGGGAATTATTTACCGTATGTAAGTGACCTGAGGGCCCCTCACAAGGTGTTACTCTGCCGCGGCCTTCGGAGTTGCTGTCACGGTAAGCTTACCGCCAGCTTGTTCGACAGCTTCAACCGCACCAGCGGAGGCACCGTGTACGACGATGTTTGCCTTGGATGTGAAATCACCCTTTGCAAGAACACGCACGCCGTCTTTCACGCGGCGCAGAGCGCCAGAAGCAACGAGTGCCTCTTGTGTGATATCGGCTTTGATGTCGATCTTGCCAGCGTCGATGAATTTCTGGATCAGACCAAGGTTGATCACAGCAAATGCCTTACGGTTCGGCTTGTTGAAGCCGCGCTTTGGCAGACGCTGGTAGAGTGGCATCTGGCCGCCCTCGTAACCGCCAATGGCTACACCGGAACGGGACTTCTGACCTTTGATACCACGGCCAGCAGTCTTACCGGAGCCGGAACCCGGACCACGTGCTACGCGCTTGCGTGCTTTGGTGGCGCCTGGATTGTCGGAAAGTTGGTTCAGTTTCATGTCGCTTCTCCTTTTGCCGGAACTGACCCCCAGCGACGGGAGCGGTCAAACGCGGCGTTTCAATACTGAATCAGCACGAGAGTCGTGCGGACTAGCCGCGTATAGACGGGGATCGGGCTTTGGGCAAGTAGCTAAGCGCCGCGATTGGCCATTGTTAGGGAATTACCTGAGCTGAAATCAAGCCGTGACCGAAAGCGCGGAGGGGCCTTCCCACGAGCTCCACCCAGATTGCCCGACTATTTGCGTTCGCCGTAAGCGGCCTTGAGAGCAATGTCACGGATCGACAACCGCGAGACGCCGATGTCCGCAAGATCCTTATCCGTCATTTCGCTCAGCGCACGCAGTGTTGCATCATAGGCCGCGCGCTTTGCGCGTGCCGCCCTCAGATCAGCAATTGTGTCCATGATGATTTGGCCAAAACCGAAATTTGCGACATGTGGTGCGATTTTGATAATAGTGCTCATTGGTCTAATCCTCTTTGACTGGCGCTGCGAACAGTCGCAATTGCCAGTGATTGGATTGCAGATAGCCACTCTGATTGCACCATCAACGACCAAAGCGCGAACCCCGCTATGCGCTGGGCGCAAACCTCCCTAAATTAGATCATGTGGTGTCTAACTCTGGCGAGTTCACAAAATAGAGCATCTAATTTGTGAACGAAAAATTCTTTTTATCTAGGCCGCATCGGTGTAGCTTCTCAACACACAACCTGTTGATGAACTTATACTCTGAGTCCTTCGGAAGCCGAATTTGACGTCTTGACGCTTGGGCGTGGAACGATTCAGCTACGGGTATGATTTGTCCCGGTTTTCTTTCCGCAGCAGAACGCCTTGAGCTTGA
>JAQXBV010000092.1 GCA_029252195.1 Yoonia sp. | reverse complement strand
GGCGCAATCGATTTGATCGCAGCAGACTGGCTGTCAAATTCGCCTTGATGCTCGAAAACCATCCGCACAGCACGTTCGCGCACCTCTGGTGAATATCTGTTTCCACATTTGTTCTTTTCCATAACCCAGTATCCTTACTTCTGGGTCTCCGGCAAACAAGGGGCGGTTCATTCTTCGCGTAAACGCTGGTCCAAAAAACGTTAACTTCCGCTCCATCTGTTCGCCCAAATTTTTTAATCAGATATTCTTCATGAGATGTTCGAATCATCGACCAACAGTCCAAAACCAGAAGCTGCTTTGCATGAGGGGCTTTTAAAATCCATGACGTGTGCAAATACACCTGTCTATCAGATTTTGGTATGCGCCGTTATGCCTTTGCGTTTGGTTTAACGTCGTGGCTCTCATCACCCCACCAGACCCGCTTTACATTCTGCAAATGAGTTCTGCTTCGCGCTTGAGTACTCGGTTCGTTTTGCGCAACTTTACAACCTAATTGCGTTCATGTGAAAAATAGCGCGATTGGCGGCTTGACGGGGTCGGATAGCGCACTTAGAAGCAGCGCACGTCTCGTCGAAAGAGATGATTTCTAAGATGCGCGGTTGTAGCTCAGTTGGTTAGAGTACCGGCCTGTCACGCCGGGGGTCGCGGGTTCGAGCCCCGTCAACCGCGCCACTTAGAATTCGATTTTTGATGAGCCAGAGATGCGCGGTTGTAGCTCAGTTGGTTAGAGTACCGGCCTGTCACGCCGGGGGTCGCGGGTTCGAGCCCCGTCAACCGCGCCATTCCTTTTCAGCGAAAGAGATATATATTCGCAATTTGGAATGTATTTCCTGCGCTGATTTGTTAGAATGCCCCATGGTTATTTGAAGAGGGCCTTCCACATGCAATACCTTGATTCGATCCCGCTGCCCATGCTGGCACTGGCCTGCCTGACGATTGGTCTCGCCCCGTTTTTTCCCGAACCGCATATTTGGGAAAAGCTGAAGATGCTGGTGGCAGGCGATTTGACCAAGCCGATCGACATCTTTGATATGCTGCTGCACGGCGTTCCATGGTTGCTATTGCTGGCGAAACTGGCGCGTATGGCGCTGCGCGGGTAGGGCTGGGCGTTGCCCCCTTGCGCCGTTTGGGCGAAGGGGGCTGAGTGCTTATTTCGTGAGGGCGTGTAGGATTCGCGCCCACGATCGTGTCCCTTTGTGGAAGGACGACAGATCGTATTTCTCGTTTGGCGAGTGAATTTGGTCGTCGTCCTTGCCAAAGCCGATCAGCATTGCGTCCATGTTCAGGATCGACTTGAAGTAACCCGCGATCGGGATCGAGCCGCCACAACCGACGTAGGCTGCGGTTTTCTCGAACTCATCGGTGAGCGCTTCGCGGGCTTTTGCGAAAGCGGGGTCTGATGTGGACATTTGCCCAGCAGGCCCTGCGCCGTGGTCTTTGAAGCTGACTGAACAATCGGCGGGTATCATCGCCTCAACCATTTTGCGGAAGTCCTCGCGGATTTTAAACGGGTCTTGCATGCCCACAAGCCTGAAGCTGATTTTGGCAGAGGCTTTGGAGGGCAGCACGGTTTTGAACCCGTCGCCTGTGTAGCCTGCCGTCATGCCGTTGACTTCGCAGGTGGGCCGCGACCAGATCATCTCAAGCGGGCGGCGGCCCTTTTCGCCGGCAGGGATCGAGAGTCCGACAGCGCCGAGGAAGTCTTTCTCGGCGAATTTGAGGTCGTCCCAAGCGGCGGCGAGTTCATTGGAAAGCTCAGGCACCCCGTCGTAGAAATTTGGCACCGTAATGCGTCCGTCCTCGTCGTGCAGGGACGCAATGATCTTGGCCAGGACGCGGGCAGGGTTCATGGCAAGCCCGCCATACATGCCAGAGTGCAGGTCCTTGTTCGGGCCTGTGATGGTGATCTCGTCGCCCAAAAGGCCGCGCAGTTGCGTGATGATTGCAGGTGTGTGTTCACCGTAAAGCCCCGTGTCGCAGATCAGCGCGATGTCGGCGGTCAATTCTGCGGCATTCTCGCGCATGAAAGGTGTGAGCGACGGCGAGCCTGATTCTTCTTCGCCTTCGAAGAAAATGGTGATGTTGGCGGGCAGGGTACCGTGGATTTTCGTCCACGCACGGCACGCCTCGACGAATGTCATCAACTGGCCTTTATCGTCGGAAGAGCCGCGACCACGGATCACTTTGCCCTTGGCCGTGTCTTGGATTTGCGGCTCAAAGGGATTGTTGTCCCAAAGATCGAGCGGATCGACAGGCTGCACGTCATAGTGGCCGTAAAACAGGATGCGCGGCCCGTCCCCGCCTGAATGCGCGACAACCATCGGGTGACCAGGTGTCGGGCGCTTGGAGGCCTCAAACCCTATGGATTTAAGGTCTTCAACGAGCCAGTCAGCGGCGGTATCGCAATCCGCCTTATAGGCGGGGTCGGTCGAGATGGACGGGATGCGCAGAAGGTCGAGCAGCCTTTCCGTTGCGGCATCTAAATTGGCGTCGATTCTGGCGAGCACAGGGTCTAGGGTCATAATTTACGGCCTTTTTGCAGGGGATTGACATGGATCAAACAAAGCCTAGCGCGCCATGTGCACAAGGCCAAGCAGGGGGGCGACAGATTGTAGCGTATTGCCCGCTGGCTTTTGGCCCTATATGAGGCCTAGAATAATTCCAATCTGCGCGCTTTATTGTGCAGGCGAGAGACGAAAGGAAGTCTTTTGGATTACGACCAGATGCTGAACAACGCGATTGAAAACCTCCATACGGAAGGTCGGTATCGCACGTTTATCGACATTGAGCGCACGCGCGGTCATTTCCCCCATGCGGTGTGGAACAAGCCCGACGGGAGCAAAGCGCCCGTGACGGTCTGGTGTGGCAATGATTACCTTGGCATGGGCCAGCACCCCGTTGTGCTTGCCGCGATGCATGAGGCGCTGGAGGCGACGGGTGCTGGATCTGGCGGCACGCGCAATATCTCGGGCACGACAGTGTATCACAAGCGTCTTGAGGCAGAGCTGGCCGATTTGCATGGCAAGGATGCGGCCTTGCTGTTTACCTCTGCCTATATCGCCAATGACGCAACGCTGAGCACGCTGCCAAAGCTGTTTCCAGGTCTGATTATCTATTCTGATGCGTTGAACCATGCCTCCATGATCGAGGGCGTGCGCCGCAATGGCGGGGCGAAGCGGATTTTCCGTCATAATGACGTTGCGCATTTGCGTGAGTTGATTGCCGCCGATGATCCGTCAGTGCCAAAGTTGATTGCCTTTGAAAGCGTCTATTCGATGGACGGCGACTTTGGCCCGATCAAAGAGATTTGTGATGTGGCCGAAGAATTTGGCGCGCTGACCTACCTTGATGAGGTCCATGCGGTTGGCATGTATGGTCCGCGCGGCGGCGGGATTGCCGAGCGTGACGGGCTGATGCACCGCGTCGATATCATCAACGGCACCTTGGCGAAGGCTTACGGCGTCATGGGCGGCTATATCGCGGCATCTCCGAAGATGTGCGACGCGATCCGCTCTTATGCGCCGGGCTTTATTTTTACGACCTCCTTGCCACCTGCTGTCGCTGCGGGCGCCGCGGCCTCTGTTGCGCATTTGAAGCATGATCAGGTCCTGCGTGACACGCATCAAACCCAAGCCAAGATTCTGAAGTTGCGCCTCAAGAGCCTTGGTCTGCCAATCATCGACCATGGCAGCCATATCGTTCCGCTGATCGTTGGCGACCCGAAGCATACTAAGAAGCTGTCGGATATGCTGCTCAACGAATTCGGGATATACGTCCAGCCGATCAATTTCCCGACTGTTACTCGCGGAACAGAACGTCTGCGGTTTACCCCGTCGCCTGTGCATGGCCCGCGTGAAATTGATGCGCTTGTCAGTGCCTTAGACAACCTTTGGTCGCACTGTGCGCTGAATCGTGCCGAATTAACTGGATAGTCTTTCTGCATGTGCAACGGGGCTGGCCCTGTGGTAACGTCTCGGTGACGAAAGTGGACGGTTCGATTCGTCGACTTATTTTGGGCAGGCAGGCTTCGGGATAGAGCATGATCGGAAAGAGCTTCAGGCGCGCGAAAGCAGCTGAGGACGTTAAAGCCAAGGGCTTTGACGGATTTGACCTGCGTCTTGGTGATTTGATGCGCGGTGAGCGCGCAACCATGGGCAAGAGCCTTTTGGATGTGCAGCGCGAGCTGAGGATCAAGGCGGCCTATATTGCAGCCGTCGAAAATGCCGATCCATCTGCCTTTGATACGCCTGGCTTTATTGCGGGCTACGTCCGCTCGTATGCTCGTTATCTGAACATGGACCCCGATTGGGCTTTCGCGACATTCTGCCGCGAAAGTGGTTTTGCCACCGCCCACGGGATGTCTGCAAAGGCCTCTTCCACAAAGCCGGTGCGCAGCGAGTTCGGACTTGGCGGCTCTGGCAAAGATATTTTCTCGGGATCTGCGACGCCATTTATTCCCGTAGGCGACGCGATGCTGTCGCATATTGAACCAGGTGCGATTGGCTCGATTGCGGTCTTGATCGCTTTGATCAGCGGATTGGGCTACGGTGGCTGGACGGTCTTACAAGAAGTCCAGAAAGTGCAGTTTGCCCCTGTTGACCAGACGCCGGTCGTGGTGTCGGATATTGATCCACTTGCCGGTGCGACCAATGTGATGGGGCAGTCGGAGCAATCCCTTGAAACTGTTGCTGCATACGCCGCGCCGTCTCCAGAGGCGCTAGATCGGCTTTATCGTCCTCAGGCTCTCGATGTGCCTGTTCTCGTGGCGCGTGATGGCCCGATTTCAACCTTGAACCCAAATATTGGTGGCACATTTCAATCACAGCAGGCCGTTGAAGCCGTTCTTGTTGCTGCCGCAGATGTTGTGACTGATGCGCCTGCTATTCAAGTGAACGAAGGCCCTGTGCCTGAGGTCCAACTGGTTGCCGCGCGCCCTGCGTGGGTGCGTGTGCGTGCGGCGGACGGCTCGGTGATCTTTGAAGGGATCATGGATGCAGGTGACAAATTTGCCCTGCCTGCCACCGAAGAGCCTGCGACATTGCGCGTCGGCGAAAGCGGCGCGGTCTATTTTGCGGTGAATGGCACGGCTTACGGTCCTGCCGGTCCAGATGGCTCTGTCACGTCCAATTTGCCGCTATCTGCGACCCATTTGACCGAAACCTATCAAGTGGCTGATTTGACGTCGGATCAGGGGCTTGCCGCAGCCGTGAGCCTCGTGGCCGAAGCGGTTTTACCTTTTGATGGAAACGCACTGCCGACTGAATAAGTCCAAGTAGATGGTTGCTGAATCTGCCTTGTCTGCATAGGTAAGGGGTGAGTTTTATTGTCCTTACAAAGGCCTGTTTGATGTCGCTTAATCACATCCGTCCTTGGCGCAATATCGAGCGCCGCAAATCCCGTCAGATCATGGTGGGCAATGTGCCTGTGGGGGGCGATGCCCCGATCACGGTGCAAACGATGACCAACACGCTGACCACGGATGTGAAAGGCACGATTGCACAAATCCAGAGGGCGGCGGATGCAGGCGCGGATATCGTCCGCGTGTCGGTGCCTGATGAGGCGTCAAGCAAGGCGTTGAAACTCATCGTGCCCGAGGTTTCTGTGCCGATCGTGGCAGACATTCATTTCCACTATAAGCGCGGGATTGAGGCGGCAGAAGCGGGGGCGGCGTGTCTGCGGATCAATCCGGGAAATATCGGTGACGAGAAGCGGGTCAAAGAGGTCATTCAGGCCGCGCGCGATCATAATTGTTCTATTCGGATCGGCGTGAATGCGGGCTCGCTCGAAAAGCACCTGCTGGATAAATACGGCGAGCCTTGCCCTGATGCGATGGTTGAGAGCGGCCTCGATCACATCAAGATTTTGCAAGACAATGATTTCCACGAGTTCAAGATTTCGGTGAAAGCGTCGGATGTATTTATGGCTGCCGCAGCTTATCAGCAGCTGGCCGAGGCGACTGACGCGCCGATCCATCTTGGCATCACCGAGGCTGGTGGTTTGATATCTGGCACCGTGAAGTCGGCTATTGGTATGGGAAATCTGCTTTGGGCTGGTATCGGTGACACGATCCGCGTGTCGCTTTCTGCCGATCCTGTCGAAGAGGTGAAGATGGGCTTTGAGATTTTGAAATCTCTGGGCCTGCGCCATCGCGGCGTGAACATCATCTCTTGCCCCTCTTGCGCGCGCCAAGGTTTTGACGTGATCAAGACGGTTGAGGCGCTGGAAAAGCGGCTGGAGCATATCAAGACGCCGATGTCCCTGTCGATTATCGGCTGCGTGGTCAATGGGCCAGGCGAGGCGCTGATGACGGACGTTGGTTTTACTGGCGGAGGCGCAGGGTCGGGGATGGTCTATCTTGCGGGCAAGCAAAGCCATAAGCTCTCCAATGACCAGATGGTTGATCACATCGTCGAGCAGGTTGAGCGCCGTGCTGTGGAGATCGAAGCGGCGGCCGCTGAATAGGTGCGTGAAGGACACCCAATCGCCTTTTGACTTAGCAAATTGCGATGATTTCGATGCAAAACCAAACGCCTGAAAGGCTCAAACAGCATGATTGCCTATGTCACTGTCGGTGCCGACGACATGGGGAGCGCGAAGCGATTTTATAATGCGTTCCTGCCATCTCTTGATTACGGGTTTGCGGAAGGGCCAGAGGGTCTCAGCTATGCCCTTCCTGTGCCAGCTGGGCAGGTGCGTGTTCTACCAGATTTCTATGTGAAGCCGACCTTCGACGGACGCCCTGCATCTGCTGGAAATGGCACGATGGTTGCTTTTGAGGTGCGCAGTCAAAGCCAAGTGCGCTCTCTTCATGCCGCAGCCCTTGCCGCAGGTGGGACTGACGAGGGCCAGCCGGGATTTCGCACTTCTTATGGTCCTCATTTTTATGTGGGCTACCTGCGTGATCCGCAAGGCAACAAGATCGCTCTATTTTCAAGTGAACCCAATGAACTTGGGCGAGGCAGATAGCGGCAAACCTGTGGAAAAACACCGCCCCGTTATGGGCGGTGTTTCCAGTTTTGGGTTTAGGAGGATTGGTCGCCGTACCAGTTGCCGTATTTGGTCTCGATGGCAGCTGTGAGCATTTCGGCGAATTCTGCGGGGTCTTGGGTGCCGTTGTCGCGCCCGCGGTAGTGGTAGGGGTAGACGTTTTTGGGGGCAAATTCGCTGACCGCTTCGGCGGCGGCTTGTGCGTCCATCGTGAACGGCAGGTTCATGCACACAAAGGCCACGTCGATATTCTCAAGTGCGCGCATCTCTGGCGTGCCTTCGGTGTCGCCCGACACGTAAATGCGCAACCCGTCAACCGTCAGCACATAACCGTTGTCGCGCCCTTGCGGGTGAAAGTTTTCGCGCCCTTCGGTGGTGTTATAGGCGGGGATGGCGTCGATGTTCACGGCCTCCCAAACGGTGGCCTCGCCGTTGGTGATGGCTGTGGCGCGGGCTTGCATTTCGGCAGGCATCAGGGCCATGACGGCGGGGTTCACGATCAGCGGTGTGACCTCGCCTGCGAGAGCTGCGAGCGTTTCGGCGCTATAGTGATCGCCGTGCTCGTGGGTGATCAGGATCATGTCGGGGGCAGGCTTGCCCTCGTAAAGTGAAGCCTCGCCCACGGGATCGACGTAGATCACGCCTGCGGGTGTTTCGAGCACGATTGAGGCGTGCGAAATCGGGTGCACGGTCACAGAGCCGTTCGCCGTGGCATATGTGTCGGTGCTATGGGCTTCGGCCATGGCGGCGTAGGGCAGCAAGGTGATAGTTCCAAGCGCTGCGGAACTGGTGAGGAAATGTCGACGTGTCTGCATGATGCACTCTTTGGGTTGCGATTATCTGAGCAAATAGAGCACCATCCAAGCAAGTCACGCCTATGTGCCGCATTCTTCCAACTCAACGCGTTTGGATCTGCCCGATCACGAAAAGAATATAGACCGACATGATCGCAGCCATGAAGCACCAGATCGACGTGAATGCATATTGCGCGAATAGAAAACCCACGATGACCGATAGGGTTATCAGCACGCCGAACACGCGAATGGATTTTTCGCAGGACAACAGCAAAGGGATGCAGACGATGCCAGCATAAACGGCGCGCAGGACGGTTTGAGGTAAGATACCGTCCCAAATCAGTCGGGAGTTATAATCGATAGAATGCCGCTCAAGTGTGAGCGGGATCCAATCGGGGTTCATCAGCAACGGGACAAAAAGCGAAAGCCCCAACGCGCCGCCTAAAAACGTTAGACCCAGAAACATCGTCCTGCGATTGCTGCGCTGCTCCACCAATGTGGTCGAAAACGGCACCAGAAACGGCCAGACAACATAGGCGAAGAACAACAACCCTAATGCCAGCCAATGTGATTGCTGGGCGTTCTCATTGCCAATCGCCAACCAAAGGCGGCCTTCCAGCGCCTGTTGCACCGCAAACAAGAGCGGAAAAAACCGCAAACCCCAGAAACCGGGTATCATTTTTCAGCGCGCTTTTAATCGTGTAAATGCCAACCGGTGTCAGGGCGACTGCTGCAGTGAAACTGGCCGAAGCGGAAAAGCACATGAGGCGGGGCTTCTAAAGCAGTTTGCTCGCTGTGCAGAAATGCTAGCGGCGCGCTGGACCCATAGCAAGTGACTTGCAGGGGGCAGCCATCGCGCCTGACTTATCTGCGCGGGTAAGGCAAAACGCCGCCGCAAGTCGGGGCGGCGTTTTCATCTGGCTTTAGCCGTCGTCGCGGATTTGTGCGACGATCTGCACCATTTGATCAAAGGGCACATAGCCGCGCAGCATCTGGTCTTCGACGACAAAAGTCGGTGTGCCGCTGATCTGCATTGCATCAGCCAACAGGCGGTTGTCGTTGATGACCTTTGCAACCGCAGCGCCGTTCATTTCGACGGTGATTGCTGCTGTGTCCAAATCCAGGCTCTCGCCAAGTTTCGCCAGCATGTCAGGGGTGATGTCGCCGCGGAATTCCATCAGCGTGTTGTGCACGGTCTCATAGGCTTCGTCGCCAGCTACGATCTTTGTCGCAATTGCGAATTGCGCGGCCAGCATGGATTGTTCACCCAAGATCGGGAATTCTTTGACGATGTAGCGGATATTGCCGTCTGTTGTCAGAAGGTTCGCGACCTCCGGATAGGCCTTTTTGCAGTAGCCGCACTTGTAATCCATAAACTCGACGATGATGATATCGCCCTCTGGGTTGCCACCGACAAAAGAGTTTGGATCGTCATGCAACTGCTCTGCATAGGTTTGGGCAAGGGTGACGTCATTATTGGCCTTGGCCGCGTCGTCGCGTTGTTGCAGCACGCCGATGGCTTCCATGATAACTTCGGGGTTTTCGAGCAAATAAGCGCGGACTTCGTCGCGGAAGACGGAACGCTCGGTGTCGGACATGGTCTCTTGTGCGAGGGCGGGGGTGGCCAAGATCATGGCGAGAAAAAGGGCGGCTGACTTCATTTTGGTCTCTTTCATCTGCGATTTCCCGCTTGCAGATCACATCTGCGCGGGGCTGCCAAGGTCGGATGTTGACGCACCCCTATCGCAAGAGGCACAAGTGACCAAACTTATAAGAGGCAGCACATGAGACATTCAACCCGCGGCGAGGTTGATCCCTTCATTGTGATGGACGTGATGGAAGCGGCGCGCAAAGCCGAAGAAGCTGGCCGTCACATCATTCATATGGAAGTGGGTCAACCCGGGACGGGCGCGCCAAGCGGCGCGCGCATGGCATTGGCCGAACATCTGGCAGAGCCTTTGGGCTATACTGTTGGCCTTGGCCTGCCTGCGTTGCGGGCGCGGATCGCGCGCCATTACGCGCAGGTCTACGGCGTGGATATCGCGGCCGATCGTGTGGTCATCACCTCGGGTGCATCGGGGGCGTTCCTGCTCGCATTTTCCGCGCTTTTCGACAATGACGCGCGGGTCGGCTTGGGGCTGCCGTGCTATCCGTCTTACCGGCAGATTTTGAAAGCGGTGGGCCTGAAGCCCATCGAAATGCCAACAACCGCGCAGGGCCGGTATCAACCGCAGCCCGCCGACGTTGCCGCATTCGATCTGGACGGGCTGATTGTGGCCTCGCCCGCTAATCCGACGGGCACGATGCTGAACAGGGCTGAGTTGTCCGCCTTGGCGCAGGCCTGTGCCGCACAGGGGGCTGCGTTCATTTCAGACGAGATTTATCACGGCATTTCATATGACAAAGAATCGGTGACCGCGCTAAGCGTCACCGACGACGTCTATGTGATCAACTCGTTTTCGAAGTATTTCTCGATGACGGGCTGGCGTGTGGGCTGGATGGTTGTCCCTGCGGATCATGTGCGCCGCGTCGAGCGTTTGGCGCAGAATATGTTTATCTGCGCGCCCCATGCGTCTCAGGTTCTGGCGCTTGCGTCATTCGACTGTGCCGAAGAATTGGACGGGCATTTGGCCGTTTATGCGGCCAATCGCGATGTGATGATCGCGGGGCTGACGCGGGCGGGCTTGGGCAAATTTGCGCCCCCTGACGGGGCGTTCTACCTTTACGTCGATGTGTCCGATTACACCGATGATGCTCGCGCCTTTGCCGCACAGATATTGGAAGAGGCGGGCGTCGCGGTGACCCCCGGCTTGGATTTCGATCCTGTCGAGGGGCACAGGTGGCTGCGGTTTTCCTATGCGCGTGCGACGGCGGATATTGTCGAAGGCGTGGCGCGTTTGCAGGCATTTATGGAGGCACGCCAATGATCTGGCGGCTGATAGCCTGCGTGGTTTTCTGGGCGGGGGCTGCGACGGCCCAAGATTTCAGTGCTTTGGCAAGATTGGACGTCGCCAAGAGCCAAATCCGCGACAATGGCACTGATTTGCTGGTTGATCTCTATTTGAGCCAGCCTGTGCCTTACCGCGTCTTCACGCTTGATGAGCCGCGCCGCTTGGTCTTGGATTTTCGCGAGGTGGATTGGACAGGGGCCAGCCGCGAGGGATTGCTGAATGCCGACAAGGCCAGCGACTTGCGCTTTGGCCCGCTGCGCCCTGGCTGGTCGCGTATGGTGGTGGATTTGGCGGATCCGATGGCCGTCACACAGGCGGGCATGTCGGTGCAGACCCAGACAGGTACTGCCTTTTTGCAGGTTGCGTTGACCCCCGTTGACGCCGCGCGTTTTGCAGAAAATGCGGGTGCGCCTGTTGATGAGGGCTGGGAGGCCTTAGCCGAAAGGGAGACCGCAACCGAAGTCCCGAAAGCGGAGAATGGCCCTTTGGTTGTCGCCATTGATCCGGGGCACGGCGGCATTGATCCGGGGGCCGAGCGGGCAGGGCTGCGCGAGGCGGATCTGATGCTGGCGTTGGGGATTGAGGTCGCTGAAGCGATCAATCGCACGGGTGTCATGCGCGCAGTACTGACGCGCGACGCCGATTTCTTTGTGCCGCTTGAGGCCCGCATGACGCTCGCGCGGGCGGCAGGTGCGGATGTTTTCGTCTCGCTGCATGCGGATGCTTTGGAAGAGGGCGGCGCGCAAGGCGCCTCGATTTATACTCTTTCGCAAGAGGCGCTTGAGACGGCGTCCGAGCGGATGGCCGAGCGTCACGAACGCGGTGATTTGCTCGCGGGGCTTGATCTGCAGGGGCAAGATGATCGGGTGGCCACGGTTTTGATGGATTTGGCGCGCCTTGAGACGGGCCCCGCAGGCGAAAGGCTTGCGGACGCGATCGTTATTGGCTTGCGTGACAGCGGCGTGCGGATGAACAGCAAGCCGCGCCGCAAAGACAAGCTTGCGGTGCTCAATGCACCCGATTTTGCCAGCGTCTTGGTCGAGATCGGCTTTCTGTCGTCTGACACGGACCGCGCTAATCTGAGCAGTGCCACGACCCGTGCACCGATGGTCGCAGGGCTGGTGGCGGCGTTGCGGGTATGGGCCGATGATGAGGCCGCGCGCGCCTCGCTTTTGCGGCAGTAGGTGATCTCGTCGAAAAGTGATGCAATGTCAGGCGAATTCGCGCCAAAATTCGCGTTTGGGCTTTTGACCAATTGATCCCTTCCGCCTATAAGCCAATCAACTTATTGGGGGTCTGTGGCCGTGCTGCGCTTTATCATGTCTTTCTTTGGCGGCATCTTTTCGATGTTGACGCTGGGCCTCGCGATGATGGCGCTCACCTTGGGCGCGATTTTCTATATGTATGGCCGTGACTTACCCTCATATGATGTGCTGTCAAAATATGCCCCAAAGACGATCAGCCGCGTTTATTCCGCCGAAGGCCGGATCATCGACGAATTCGCGACCGAGCGCCGCCTGTTCACGCCCTCTGCGGAAATCCCCGACATCGTCAAACAGGCGTTTATTTCGGCGGAAGACAAGAATTTCTATTCCCACCCCGGTTACGATTTGCGCGGTATGGCCGCCGCATTTGTGGACGCGGTCAAATCTGGCGGGCGCGAATTGCGCGGTGCCTCGACGATCACACAGCAGGTCACAAAAAACTTTTTGCTCGACGGATCGCGCACCGCAGAGCGCAAGATCCAAGAGCTTATCCTCGCGCCGCGCCTTGAGGCCACATTGGGCAAAGATGGCATTCTGGAACTGTACCTCAACGAGATTGACCTTGGTGTGCGTTCTTTTGGTGTGACGGCTGCGGCGCAGAGCTATTTCAACAAGTCCTTAGCCGACCTTTCCCCAGCGGAGGCCGCGTTTCTGGCGGTTCACCCCAAAGCCCCCTATAGCTATCACCCCGTCAAGAACCGCGAAGCGGCTCTGGAGCGGCGCAATTTCATCCTGCGCGAAATGTTCGAGAACGGGTATCTGACCGAGGCGGGCTATCAAGAGGCTTTGGCCGATCCGCTGCGCACGGTGCAAAACGGCGACTTTGCGTCATTCGCCAGCGAGCGTCCGTCGCGCGATTACTTCTCGGACGAAATCCGGCGCCAGCTTAGCCAGAACTTTGGCGAGGACGAGTTTTTTAACGGCGGCTTGTCGATCAGGGCGACAATTGACCCCGACATGCAAGTTGAAGCGGCCCATGCCTTGCAGCGCGCGCTTGAGCAATACGACCGTGGCGCTGGCCGTTGGCGCGGCACGGGCAAAACGATCGCCGCAGAGGCGCTCGGCTCCGAAGAGGCGTGGCGTGCGGCCTTGCGCGATAGCGACGTGGCCCGCGATGTGACGCTGGAAAGCAAATGGTATCCGGCCGTCATTTTGGGCGTGAGCGAGAACGAATTGCAGGTTGGCATCGAAGATGTTGTTGCCACAGAGGCCGAACCACAGGTCATTCCGCGCGCTGACATCGACTGGATGCGTGGCGATTTCTTCGAGAATTTCGCAGTAGGCGATGTGGTGCATGTCCGCCGCATGGTCAATGACAGCGACGGCGTTTTCATCCGCTGGACGCTGCGCCAAGTGCCGGAAGTGCAGGGCGGCTTTATGGCGATGGACGTCAATACAGGCCGCGTGATCGCGATGCAGGGCGGTTTTTCCTATCAGGCGTCTGTTTTCAACCGCGCCACCCAAGCCAAGCGTCAGCCCGGCTCGTCGTTCAAGCCGTTTGTGTATGCCTCGGCACTCGACAGTGGCTATTCGCCCGCGACAATCGTGGTCGACGCGCCGATTGAGATCAACACCCCGCAGGGCGTATGGCGCCCCCAAAACGCGTCGAACCAGTATTACGGCCCGACACCTTTGCGCACGGGGATCGAGCAGTCGCGCAACCTGATGACCATTCGTCTGGCCCAAGAGGTCGGCATGGATGTTGTGGGCCGCTACGCTGAAAAGTTTGGCGTTTATGATAAGTTGCAGCCCGTGCTCGCCAACGCTTTGGGCGCGCAAGAGACGACCCTGTTCAAGATGGTCGCGGCCTATGCGATGTTTGCCAATGGCGGCGAGCGGGTGGAACCGACCTTGGTTGACCGTGTGCAGGACCGTTACGGCAAGACTGTTTACCGCCACGACGAACGCGTTTGCGAAGATTGTAACGATTTGAACCTGCCGCTGGGGCAATCTCCACGCATCAGTTCTAACCGCGAGCGTGTGATGAACGAGATCACGGCCTATCAGCTGACGTCGATGATGGAAGGCGTGGTCCAGCGCGGTTCTGCCAGCCGGACCGTGAATTTGCCTGTCCCGATTGCGGGTAAGACAGGCACGACCAACGACGCCAAAGACGTGTGGTTCGTGGGCTTTTCCAGTAACATCGTCGCAGGCTGCTACATTGGCTTTGATAACCCGCGCAGTCTGGGTGAAGGGGCCTTTGGTGGCACCCTGTGCGGACCCGTCTTTAATGAGTTTATGACCGAAGCGATCAAGACCTATGGCGGCGGGGCCTTCCATGTCCCCGATGAGTGCCAGTTCATCAAGATCGATCGCTTTACCGGCGCGCGGTTGCCCGATGACGCGGACGGCGAGAACGTGATTGCCGAATGTTTCCGTCCAGGCGAAGAGCCGATCTTTGGTGTGACTGTCGACGGTGGCTTTGGCATGGCGGCCGACTTGCCCCTGCTCGATGTTGTCCCACGTCAGACCCGTCAGGTGGAATCCTCGTCAGGTGGCACCGCACAGTTCGGGCCGAAGGCGTCTTTTGGATCACTTTCCTCGGGTGGCCTTTACTAAATTCCCTTGCTATGACCCCGCTTAGCCGATTGATCAGATAGGTGCATTATGCGCGCAGATACCCAAAACTCCGTTGACGCGATTGAGAAGTCGCTGGCCCTCTTGGCGCAGCGTTTAAACTATGAAACCGCCCCCTACCGGTTGGAAGAGTTCAACGCGCGCGTTGAAGACCCGACCCTTTGGGATGATCCGGAAGCGGCACAAAAATTGATGCGCGACCGTCAGATGCTGGTGGATGCGGTGGGCTCTTATGAGTCCATCCGTCAGGACTTGGCCGATAACGTCGAGCTGATCGAGCTGGGTGAGATGGAAGATGACGCCGAGGTCGTGGCCGAGGCCGAAACCGCGCTCAAAAAGCTCGAAAAAGTCGCGGCGGCCAAAGAGCTTGAAGCGCTGTTGGATGGCGAGGCCGACGGCAACGATACTTTCCTTGAGATCAACTCGGGCGCGGGTGGCACGGAATCCTGCGACTGGGCGAATATGCTGGCGCGGATGTATGTCCGCTGGGCCGAGAAAAAGGGTTATAAGGTCGAGTTGCAGTCCGAGACACCGGGCGAAGAGGCCGGGATTAAATCGGCGTCTTATAAGATCAGCGGCCCGAACGCCTATGGCTGGTTGAAGTCCGAGAGCGGCGTGCACCGTTTGGTGCGCATCTCGCCCTTTGACAGCGCCGCCAAGCGACACACGTCGTTTACCTCCGTGAAGGTTTATCCGGTTGTGGATGACAATATCGAGATTGAGGTTAACCCCTCCGATATTCGTTTGGATACCTACCGTTCGTCTGGTGCCGGTGGTCAGCACGTCAACACTACCGATTCTGCGGTGCGGATCACCCACTTCCCCACGGGGATTGTGGTGACGTCCTCCGAGAAGTCGCAACACCAGAACCGCGATATCGCGATGAAAGCGTTGAAATCGCGTCTGTATCAGATGGAATTGGACAAGCGCTCGGCCTTGGTCAACGAAGTGCACGAAAACGCGGGCGATGCAGGCTGGGGTAACCAGATCCGGTCCTATGTGTTGCAGCCCTATCAGATGGTGAAAGACCTGCGCACCAACTACGAGACCTCCGACACCAAAGGTGTTTTGGACGGTGATCTAGACGGGTTCATGGCGGCGACCTTGGCTTTGGCGGTCTCTGGCAAATCCCGCGCGGATGCTCAGGGCGAGTAGGCGATGACTTGGGATGGTTGGGCGGTTTTAACCCGACGGGGGTTCGAATATGAACCGAAACCATGCGCCGGTTTTATTTCTACAGGTGTAACAATCAGCACGCATTCCTTGGGCGACGTCACTGCATCGCTGACAGGCCGTTTTATTACCATTCAAGCCTTTGGACTGGATTTGATCGGGAAGCCCGATCAGGAGCCGCCACGTGAGTTTTACTTCTGCGTGCACCATGCCTCGGATGACCAGAAATGGTTTGATAGTCTCGCTGGTGTTGGCCGTATTGATCGGTCTTGCAGTTTGCTGATGGGCACAACCCAAGGGTATTCAAGTCCTGCGCCATCATGGCTATTGGTGGCGCAAACAAGCAACCTTATATGGAAAGACGTGCCCGTAAATGGGCGGCATTATTTCATATCATTTACGTTCTCAACGGTGATGAGGACCGCGCTGCGCGAATTTCTGACGGAGAATGAGAGATATAAACCTTCTGCCGATCATGTGTTGATCTTGGGCTTGCCTGACAGTTTACCGAGCGATGGCACTCCACTGAAGACAGATGTGCCATTCGCACCCGTGCGCGGACAGATAATGGGTCAGATGATGATAGGGCATTTGGATGGTGATCGCCAGATTACCCACGTGTCGGTCCTGACCGAGACGATTGTTCCTGAGGCCGAAGCGCCGGAACAGGCGGCGATTGTCAAACAGGACAACGCGCGGGCAGAGCGGATTCGAAACAGAAAAAAGGCGGATCAGGGTATCCCGTCCGCCTTTCTAAAACTAATTGGTCGAAAGTCTTAGTCTTTCGTTTCCGTCGTTGGCATTTTGGCCTTGCCACCTGTGCCGGTTGTCAGAGGGTCGTCCTGACGCTGCACTGACCCTTCAAAGTGGGCGCCGGATTCGATGGCGATGGTCTTGTGTATGATGTCACCCTCAACGCGCGCGGTCGATGTCAGGCGGACCTTCAGGCCACGCACACGTCCGATCACGCGACCATTGACCACAACGTCGTCGGCAATCACTTCGCCTTTGACAGTGGCCCCTTCGCCAACGGTGAGCAAATGCGCGCGGATGTCGCCGTCAACCTGACCTTCGATCTGGATGTCGCCAGTCGTTTTCAGATTGCCTGTGACCAAGAGGTCAGAGGACAGCACAGAGGCTGCTGGCTTTGCCTTAAGTGGGGCAGCCTTGAAATCTGACGCAGGTGCAGCAGCCGCTGGCATCTTTGGTGCTTCTTCTGCTTTCGGGGCAGGCTCGTTGATTTTTGATTTAGAAAACATCTTGTCCAGCTCTTATGTAAATCATTGGGTTAACAGGAGAGCCACCGACGCGGACCTCATAGTGAAGATGGGGTCCGGTGGACCGGCCTGAATTGCCCATATCACCAATTCGCTGTCCGCGCGAGACCCTTTGACCAACTGAAACGTTCATTGCGTTCAAATGTGCGTAACGCGTCTCAATCCCAAACTCGTGTTGGATCTTGATCAGGCGGCCATACCCAGACGACCAGCTCGCGCTGACAACAACGCCGTCGGCGGTTGCATAGATCGGCGTCCCCACAGGACCCGCAAAATCCGTGCCCGCGTGCAAGCGTCCCCAGCGCTGGCCAAAGCCAGAGGTAAAGCGGAAATTGCTCTTGACGGGAATGTCGAATGGCGCGCGCTCGGCGGCGATCCGGTAGAGGTTAATGCGGTCCATCCGGTCCAGAATGCCGTTGGCGCGGCTGGCGTCGGGATCAGGCCCGCCACCTTTGGTCGAAAACTGCAGCGGTGTCAGCGGGCCGCCTGTGCCGGAGTAGCCACGGCGCACGGCGCTGAGTAGGTTATCGGGGTTCAGGCCTGCCTGCCGGAACATTTTGTCCAGCGGCTCGACGGAAACCATCATGGCTTCTTCAAGCTGGCGGAAAATTTCGTCGTTCTTTTCCTGCATTAAACGCAGTTCGTTTTCAATCTCGGATGCGTGATCGAGTGCAAAAGCGGCGTCTGCGGCGATCAGGTCCCGCTCGGCTGCGGTTTCGCGCAGCGCATCGGCGAGAATATTCATCGTGCCAGAGGTCTCGGCAGAAATCGCGCCTGAATTGGCCTCGGCACCGTCAGCTGACAGAGCCGCCACTTGGTCGCGGGCCTCTTCGCGGGCTTTCATGGTGTCTCGCAGGGTGGATTGCACCACCTCAAGCCCTGTTTCCAGCTCGCGACGTTTGTCTTCGGTGTTCAAGAGTTCCGATTGCATCAACGAAATCTGTTCGAGCGCGGAATTGAAGCGGTGTTGGGCAGCGACGGCCTCTTCAGCCCGCAGGTCACGCTCAGAAGACAGTGAATTGAGGCGCTGTTCGTAGATCATTTGATCGCGTTGGGCCTGTGCGCGGAAGTTGCCGGCGCCAATGCTATCCATCAAGAGAATCGCCGTGGCGATAATCGTCCAACCCACAACCAGCGTTCCACCTGTCCAGACGACCAGTTGCGTTTCAGCGGTCAGGCGGATGAACCGTGTCTCGCTATCAGACCGCAAAAACAGCCTCTTTTCGGGGAAATGG
Source organism: Yoonia sp. (assembly GCA_029252195.1). Taxonomy (GTDB): domain Bacteria; phylum Pseudomonadota; class Alphaproteobacteria; order Rhodobacterales; family Rhodobacteraceae; genus Yoonia. The sequence continues at coordinate 70,942 of JAQXBV010000092.1, read as the reverse complement.
CTTTCCAGCCATCCGTGAAGTTTTGATGTTAGCCGTGATCGCAATGTTACTGTCCTTGTCCCGTCCCTTTACACGACAGGCTCCCACACCCTCTATTGCCGCCCGCCGGTGTTAGACACCCAGTTCCCATCCCGCAATCTTTTTGCGGCGTCATGCGCGGGGTTTGGGCGAAAGATTGCAGGCTTAGGCGTGAATCTGCCGACTATTTCACGCCGCGCGTTGTGTTTTGCTCGGCAAGTGGCCAGTAAAAGTCGGGCGGTATGCCAGCTTCAGCCCGTTTTTCCTCGTTGAACGGCGGTTTTAGCGCCCCGTGGAAATAGCGTTTAACCAAGCTGTGAAAGGTCGGTGTCGGGTCTAAGTGGTTTTTGCCACACAAGAAGTGGAACCATTTGGAGCCATAAGCCACATGGTGCACCTCTTCGGCGTAGATGATTTCGAGCGCTGCGACCGCATCTGTCGCCTTGGCCTGTTTGAAAAGCCGAATCATATTCGGGGTCACATCCAGCCCGCGGGCCTCAAGGACCATGGGCACAACGGCAAGCCGCCCCATGAAATCGGTTGCTGTGTCTTGGGCAGCGCGCCACATGCCGGCATGTGCAGGCAGGGCGCCGTAATGGCTGCCTGCTGCTTCAAGACAGTCGCACATCAGATTGAAATGTTTGGATTCTTCATCCGCAGATTTCACCCAATCGTCGTAAAATCCGATTGGCATCGGTGTGTCCGTGAAGCGCGCGATAATGTCCCAGTGCAGATCGACCGCGTTCAGCTCGATATGGGCCACCGCGTGCAACAGGGCGATCCGTCCCTCGGGCGTCCCCGGTTTGCGCACAGGCACGTCACGCGGATCAAGCAGCGCAGGCTGAGCGGGGCGCGCAGGCTGGCCGGGCGGCGTGGCGTGGCCGATCTCAGGGGCAGTGCCTGCCGCACGCGCCACTTGCCAGCTGGCCGCATGGGTGCGAGATAGGGCCGTTTTGGTCCGGCCGTCAGCGGTGTTGAGAACATCGACGGCCATTTCTGTAAGGGATATCATGCGCTTGCGCGGACTTCTTCAAGAACCGCCTCAACGTGGCCTGCCACTTTGACCTTGCGCCAAATCTGTTTGATCATCCCGTCGGCCCCAATCAGAAACGTCGCCCGTTCGATCCCCATATAGGTTTTGCCATACATCGATTTCTCGACCCATGTGCCGTAGTCTTCGCAAAGGGTGCCTGTATCATCGGCGAGAAGCGCGATTTTGAGCCCGTGTTTTGCGACGAATTTTTCGTGCTTCTTGACGGTGTCTTTGGACACGCCAAGCACAACCGCGCTCGATTGGGCGAAAGCTTCGGCCATTTCGGTGAAACCGATCGCTTCTTTGGTGCAGCCTGATGTGTCGTCTTTGGGGTAGAAGTAGAGCACGACTTGCTGGCCTGCGTGATCGGCGAGGTTGACGGTGTCGCCGCCGTCACGCGGGGCGCTGAAAAGGGGGGCTTTGTCGCCGATTTTGAGCTCTTGCATGTGATTTCTCCCATTGTGCCAGATTGATGGTTTTGTTTTAGCCCAACTCAGGCAAAGATAAAGTGCAGGTAACATAAGGCCGCCATGCAAGACGAGGCTTCTTCAAACCCGAAGGTGCGCAAATCCTGGCGCTGGCTTTGGCATGCGCTGCGCACGGTGGTGTTGATCGCGTTTTTGCCAGTGGTTTTCGCAGCCGTAGCAGCCGTTTTGATGATCGGGCAAGACATCGACGCCCCCGATTGGCTGACATCGCGGATCGAGGCGCGCGTCAGTCAGATGATGCAGGGCGGCGAGGTTGCATTCTCCAATATTTACATCACGGTAGGGCGTGATCTTCACCCACGCGTCAGGCTTGTTGATACGATTGTGAAAGACACGGAGGGCCGTCAGATCGCACGGGCCTCATCGCTTGAGGGCGGCATTTCCCCGCGGGGCATTCTCTTTGAGGGTAGCCTTTTGATGCAAGATGTCGCGCTGGAAGGTGCCCAGATTAGCTTGACGCGGGCCGCTGACGGGACCCTTGCGATGGCATTTGGTCCAGAGGGCGGATTTGACGGCGCGCCATCCTTTGTAGCGCTTCTGGATCAAAGCGATGCGCTATTCGAGCATCCTGCATTGGCTGCCCTCGAAACCGTGTCGGCCACAGGGCTGATCATCAATTATATCGATATTCGGGCCGGACGTAGTTGGACGGTGGACGGTGGCGAGATCGTTTTGGATTTGCGCTACGACAAGACGGCGCTGCGCGGTAATTTCAACCTATTGTCAGGTGGCGCCGAGATCACCCGTCTGGCCTTTGATTACGAGAGTCCGCGCGGCGCCCGGGCGGCACAGCTTGGCATGACGCTCACGGACGCGCGCGCCCGCGATATCGCGACCCAATCGCCTGCGCTGCAGTTTCTGGCAGAGATCGATGCCCCGATCACGGCGGCCCTTCGCACTACTCTGGACGACAACGGTGCCCTTGGTCCGTTGAGTGCCACACTCGAATTGGGCAAGGGGGCCTTGCAACCCAATGCCGCAACCGAGCCTTTGGCCTTTGATCAGGCCAAGGCCTATATGACCTATGACCCAGCAAGTCAGTTGATCCGCTTTGATCACGTCGAGCTTGAGGCGCCGCAGGGGGCCATAAAAGCGACGGGTCGCGCTTATTTGCGCGATATTGTGGCGGGCGTGCCGCAAACTTTGGTCGCCCAGTTTTCGGTTCCGACGGCCTCTCTGGCAGCGGGTGATCTGTATGAAACGGGATTGGACCTGCCGCCTGCGACAGTGGATCTGCGGCTGCGGTTCAAGCCGTTTTCGGTGGAAATCGGTGAATTGACCCTGTTGGACGGGGAGACCCATGTGACCGCGTCAGGAAAAATTGCGGCGACAACCGAAGGATGGCAGGTTGCGGTTGATGGCGCGGTTGACCGGATCGCGCCTGTGCGGCTTGTAGCGCTTTGGCCCGTCTCGGTGAAACCGGGGTCGCGCAACTGGCTGGCCGAGAATGTATCGCAAGGTCAAATTCAAAATGCGACCTTTAACCTGCGCGCCCGTCAAGGGGTGCCTGCGGTGATCGCGGCCCGATTTGGTGTTGCAGACGGGACGATCAAATTCATGCGCACAATGCCCTTGATGCAAGATGCGGCGGGCGTCGGATATATCGAAAACAATCAGATGATCCTGTCGCTCGATCGCGGCCATGTGCCTGCGCCGCAGGGCGGACGGGTCGATCTGACAGGCACATCGATGGTTATTCTTGATACCCGCGTGAAGGGCGGGGATGCGGTTGTCGATCTGGCGCTTGATGGCTCTGTTACATCAGTGTTGTCGCTTTTGGACCGCGAACCGTTTGAGTTTATTACCAAGGCGGGGCAGGCGGTGACGCTGGCCGATGGCCGTGCAACTGTTAGCGGTAAGGTCCGGTTCCCGTTGCGCAAAGGGGTACCGCCAAGCGAGGTTCGCTTTGATATTGCCGCGCAGTTGCGCGATGTCCGCAGTGAGACCCTGATCAAGGGTCGGCGCTTGCAGGCTGCCCGACTGGAGGTTGCCACCGATAACGCGGGGCTGCGCATTTCGGGGCCTGTGCAACTTGATGGCGTGGCGCTGAATGCCTCTTGGGAGCAACGTTTCGGCCCGCAGTTTAAGGGGCGCAGTCGCGTCTCGGCGCAATTGACCCTGTCCGAGCCGCTTTTGCAGGCGTTCAAGATCAATTTGCCAAGAGGCTCTGTGACGGGGGCAGGGCCTGCGCAGATAACTATTGATCTTGTGCGCGGCGCGCCGCCTGCGTTTGAACTGACCTCTGATCTGCGCGGTGTGGGATTGGGGCTCCCTGCGGTTGGATGGCGTAAACCTCCAGAAGCGGGCGGTGCCTTGCTGATTGCAGGGACGCTCGGGGCCGTGCCGCAGATCGACCGGCTTGAGGTCAACGGGGGCGGCTTGAGCGCAAAAGGGCGGGTCGTGCTCACCGATGACGGGCAATTGGATGCGGCCCAGTTTAGCGAGGTCCGCATAGGATCATGGCTGAATGCCCCCGTGACGTTGCAAGGCCGCGGCAGGGGGCGCCCCGTTAGCGTGCGTCTGGGATCAGGCACGGTCGATTTACGCGGCGCACGGTTTGGCGCAGGCGGCGGTGGCGCTCAGAGCGGCCCGATGAAGCTGTCACTGGATCGGTTGCAGATTACCGAAGGCATTGCGCTCACCAATTTCAGCGGTGAATTTGACGGGCAGGGCGGGTTCTCGGGAGAATTTTCGGGGCAGTTGAATGGCGGACCTGCGGTGATCGGTGTGATTGTGCCGCAAAACGGGCGCTCGGCGATCCGCATCCAGAGTTCGGATGCGGGTGGCGTGGCTGCGGCGGCGGGTTTAATCAAAAACGCGACGTCAGGCACGCTTGATCTCACGCTTCTACCTGCCGCGGGCGCGGGAGAGTTTGACGGCGATTTGCGGGTGCGAAATTTGCGGGTCAGCGATGCGCCAGCGATGGCCTCGCTTTTGGATGCGATCAGTGTCGCGGGGCTTTTGCGGCAATTGGACGGGCAGGGCCTTGCCTTTGACGAGGTTGACGCCAAATTCCGCCTGACCGCGCGCGAGGTCATCGTCACGCAAGCGAGTGCGGTCGGTCCGGGGCTTGGCATTTCGCTTGACGGGACGTACATGCTGGCCTCCAAACAGTTGGATTTCCAAGGGGTTGTGTCGCCGTTCTATATCCTCAACGGGATCGGCTCCATTTTTACGCGAAAGGGCGAAGGCTTGATTGGCTTTAACTTTAATCTTGATGGGCCATCTGCCGCCCCAAATGTGAGCGTCAATCCCTTGTCCGCCTTCACCCCAGGCATGTTTCGTGAGATTTTCCACCGTCCCGTGCCAGAGGTTTCGCAATGAAGCTGTCAGATTTCGATTTTGCGTTGCCCGAAAACCTAATTGCGGTGCGCCCCGCCAAACCGCGCAGCGCAGCCAAGCTTTTGGTCGCGCAGGCCGATCAGATTTCCGATCATACCGTGGCGGATTTGCCGTCGTTTTTGCGCAAGGGCGATGTGCTGGTTCTCAATGACACGAAGGTCATTCCGGCCCGCCTGACAGGTCAGCGCCACCGCGACGGCGAGTTTGGCCTGACGGCGGCCAAGATGGATGTGACCTTGCTTGATCCGCGTGCGGACGGCACTTGGGGCGCCTTGATCAAGCCGCTGCGCAAGATCAACGACGGCGAAGAGATCATATTCTCGGAGGCGCTGTCTGCGGTGGTGGAGAGCCGCGCAGAGGGCCAAGCCCGTTTGCGGTTCAACCTTGTGGGTGATGATTTTGATGCGGCATTAGACGCGGTCGGTGCGATGCCTTTGCCCCCCTATATCGCCGCCAAACGCCCAGCCGACGAGGCCGATAAGACCGATTATCAGACTTACTGGGCGAAAAACTCTGGAGCTGTCGCGGCACCCACGGCCTCGCTGCATTTTGACGGGCCACTTTTGGCGCAATTGGCCGAGATGGGCGTGGAATTCGTGCATGTTACGCTGCATGTCGGGGCGGGCACGTTTCTGCCCGTCAAGGTTGACGATATAAGCACTCATAAGATGCATGCCGAATGGGGCGAGGTGACACCTGCGGCGGCGCAAGCCATCGCGCGCGCCAAGGACGAGGGCCGACGGGTGATCCCTGTGGGGACAACGGCGCTGCGGCTGATTGAGAGCGCAGGGCGCATTGGCACGATCACGGCTTGGACAGGGGAGACCGATATTTTCATCACGCCGGGCTTTAGGTTTCATGTGGCCGACGCGCTGATGACAAATTTCCATCTGCCGAAGTCGACATTGATGATGCTCGTCTCGGCCTTGATGGGGGTCGAGACGGTCAAAAAGATTTACGACCACGCGATTCATAAAGAATACAGGTTCTTCTCTTATGGAGATGCCTCGCTGCTTTTGCCGCAGTAATTGCGTGTAGGCGCTCCTTCGCCGTAAGGTGTCGCGAAGCCCCCTTTTTGTGTTAGGTGATCACTGTTACTGCACCAAGTGAACAAGAGTAAGGAAGACGCCAATGTTACAAGTTTTGAACCGATCATGGGCGCTTTTCCTGGGCATGTTCATGTTGATGGTCGGCAACGGTCTTCAGGGGACGTTGCTGGGCCTGCGGGGGAACCAAGAGGGGTTCAGCACATTCGCACTCTCAATCATCATGTCCGCCTATTTCGTGGGCTTCTTGTTCAGTTCGCAAACAACACCAAAGCTGATCCGAAGGGTCGGTCATGTGCGGGTATTTGCTGCGCTGGGATCGACGATATCCGCCGTGTTGATCATGTATCCGGTGCTCGTCGAACCCTGGGCCTGGACCTTGGGCCGCGTTGTGATCGGGTTTTGTTTTTGCGGCGTTTATATTACGGCTGAAAGCTGGCTGAATGACGCGTCAAGCAACGCGACCCGCGGCAAGGCCCTGTCGATCTATCTGATGGTGCAAATGGCTGGTATCGTGGCGGCGCAATATATCGTCAGCCAAGGCGACGTGGGCGGTTATGCCTTGTTTATCATCCCGTCGATCCTTGTTTCGATGGCCTTTGCGCCGATCTTGTTGTCGATCCGCCCGACCCCGCAGTTCTCGCAGACCAAACCGATGTCCATCAGGCGTCTGATCCAAGCCTCGCCATTGGGCTGTATGGGCATGTTCCTTTTGGGCGGCGTGTTTTCGGCGCAGTTTGGTATGTCGGCTGTTTACGGCAGTCAGGTCGGGTTGAGCGTCGGGCAGATTTCGCTATTCGTTTCCGCAATTTATGTCTCGGCCCTGATCGCGCAATATCCGATTGGCTGGATTTCCGACAAGATCGACCGCCGTATCCTGATCCTTTGGCTGGCCATGATCGGCGGCTCGGGCACGCTGATCGCGTTCTTCATCCCGGGTCAATTCACGGTAATCTTGATCAGTGCGGCGATACTCGGCGGCACGTCGAACCCGCTTTATGCACTGTTGATTGCCTATACCAACGACTATCTGGAGCGTGAGGACATGGCGGCGGCCTCTGGCGGATTGCTGTTTATCAACGGGATCGGAGCCATTGCCGGCCCGCTGATCGTCGGCTGGATGATGGAAGAGATCGGCGCCAATGCGTTCTGGCTTTTCTCCTCGACACTGATGTTTCTTGTCGGCGTTTATGCTATTTACCGGATGGCGCGCCGGAGCCGGAGTGCGCTTGATCTTGATCAAACCAGCTATTCGGCAGTGTCTTCGGCGTCCTCCCCTGTCTTGGTCGAAGTGGCCCAAGAACTTTATGTCGAAGAAGAAGCCGAGGAAAATCTGCCGAGCCCTTCATAACGGGTTGTCACACAGCGCTTCCTATGTCTTTCTTTTGACAAGACAATCTTAGGGAGGGGTGAGTTTGAGCGCGCAAGAGCAAGTTTTGTCGTATTGGCTCGACGAAGTTGGCCCCGCAGGATGGTATCGCGGCGACGCCGAGTTGGATGCCGCCATTCGCACACGGTTCGAAGATATGTGGCACGACGCCATGGGCGGGAGTTGCGGGACTTGGCTGACTGACCCTAAAGGCGCGTTGGCCTATGTTGTCTTGATGGACCAATTTTCGCGCAACATGTTTCGCGCAGATGCCATGGCGTTTGCATCTGATAAACATGCACGCGCCGCGACCAAAATGGCGATCGAGCGGGATTGGGACATGGCAGTGCCTGAACCAGAGCGCTTGTTTTTCTATATGCCGCTGATGCATTCGGAAAACCTTGTTGATCAGGACCGCGCCGTGCGCTTGATTCATACCCGTTTGAAGAACGACGGCGATAGCACCCTGTCACATGCCAAAGCCCACAGGGCAATCGTGCGCAAATTTGGCCGGTTTCCGTTTCGCAACGCGGCATTGGGGCGGACCAATACAGCGTCTGAGCAGAACTTTCTGGATGACGGCGGCTATGGTGCTGCATATCGGGATCGCGATACGGATTGACGCGCCTTGCGCCCACCGTATGGCTGTCATGACCCAAGGTCACTAGAGGTCTTTGGAAATATAGTTTAACATCAAACTAACTTGAGATTTGGAGGACCGAATATGGCCGCGAAGAACTTTGATCTGATCGTTATTGGCGCAGGCCCGGGGGGGTATGTTGCGGCAATCCGCGCGGCCCAGTTGGGCATGAATGTTGCGATTGTGGAGCGTGAGAATATGGGCGGGATCTGCCTGAATTGGGGCTGTATTCCAACGAAAGCCTTGCTGCGATCATCGGAGGTCTTCCACCTTATGCACCGCGCTAAAGAGTTCGGTCTTTCCGTTGAAAAGCCGAATTTCGATCTGGGCGAAGTGGTCGAGCGCAGCCGCAAGGTCGCGGGCCAGCTTTCGGGCGGCATCAGCCATTTGATGAAAAAGAACAAAGTCACGACCTTCATGGGCACCGCCAAATTGACGGGCAAGGGCAAGGTTTCGGTTACGACCGACAAGGGCGCAGAAGAGCTGACAGCCAAGAATATCGTGCTGGCCACGGGTGCGCGCGCACGCGAATTGCCAGGCCTTGAGGCCGACGGTCAACTGGTCTGGACATACCGCCATGCGCTCCAGCCGCCGCATATGCCAAAGAAGCTGTTGGTCATCGGATCTGGCGCGATTGGCATCGAATTTGCCAGCTTTTACAATACGATGGGTGCTGACACGACCGTGGTTGAGGTCATGGACCGCGTGTTGCCTGTGGAAGATGCCGAGATTTCTGCCTTCGCCAAAAAGCAGTTTGTGAAGCAGGGCATGAAGATCATGGAAAAGGCCATGGTCAAGCAGCTTGACCGTGGCAAAGGCACCGTCACCGCGCATATCGAAGTGGGCGGCAAGGTTGAAAAGCACGAATTTGACACCGTGATTTCTGCCGTTGGGATCGTGGGCAACTGCGAGGATCTGGGCCTTGAGGAACTCGGCGTCAAGATCGACCGCACCCATGTTGTGACGGATGAATATTGCCGCACGGGCGTTGAGGGCCTCTATGCGATTGGCGATATCGCTGGCGCTCCATGGCTCGCGCACAAGGCATCCCACGAGGGCGTGATGGTTGCCGAATTGATGGCGGGGATGCATGCGCATCCGGTCAAGCCCGAAAGCATCGCGGGCTGCACCTATTGCCATCCGCAGGTCGCCTCTGTGGGGTATACCGAAGCCAAAGCCAAGGAAAAAGGCTATGACGTGAAGGTCGGGCGCTTCCCCTTCATCGGTAACGGCAAGGCGATTGCCTTGGGCGAGCCTGAGGGCATGATCAAGACGGTGTTCGACGCCAAAACAGGTGAATTACTGGGCGCGCATATGGTTGGCGCGGAAGTCACCGAACTGATCCAAGGCTATGTGATCGGGCGCCAGTTGGAGACAACGGAAGAAGACTTGATGCACACAGTCTTCCCGCACCCGACGCTGTCCGAAATGATGCACGAGAGCGTGCTGGACGCTTACGGGCGTGTTATTCACATGTGATTTATGTGCAGCGAAAAATGCAAAAGCCCGCCCTGTCGAAGGGGTGGGCTTTTTTGTCTTTCGTGTTCGCTTAACGTTCTCTTTCTGCTATGGCAATTCGCAAGGTTCGAGTTATGTAAGGCAGGACCATTTGTGGGGGCTGATCAGTGGCTGAGTTAAAGAACATCGAGGTGCGCGGCGCGCGCGAACACAATCTGAAAAATATTGATGTGAATATCCCGCGCGATCAGCTTGTGGTGATCACTGGTCTGTCGGGGTCCGGCAAGTCGAGCCTCGCATTTGATACGATCTATGCCGAGGGCCAGCGCCGTTATGTCGAGAGCCTGAGCGCCTATGCCCGCCAGTTTTTGGATATGATGGAAAAGCCCGATGTGGATCACATTTCGGGGCTAAGCCCTGCGATTTCGATCGAGCAAAAGACGACCAGTAAGAACCCCCGTTCGACCGTCGGCACGATCACCGAGATTTACGACTATCTGCGCCTTTTGTTTGCCCGCGTTGGCACGCCTTATTCGCCCGCCACGGGTCTGCCGATCGAGGCGCAGCAGGTGCAGGATATGGTGGACCGCGTGATGGCTTTGCCCGGTGGCACCCGCGGCTATCTGCTGGCCCCGATCATCCGCGACCGCAAGGGTGAGTATCGCAAAGAGTTTCTGGAACTGCGCAAAGCGGGTTTCCAGCGTGTGAAGGTGGACGGCACGTTTTACGAGCTGGATGAGCCGCCGACGTTGGACAAAAAATTGCGCCACGATATTGATGTGGTTGTGGACCGGATTGTTGTCCGTGAGGGGCTGGAGACGCGGCTGGCCGACAGCTTCCGCACGGCGCTTGATCTGGCCGATGGGATCACGATTTTGGAGACCGCACCTGCCGAGGGCGAGCCTGAGCGTTATACGTTTTCCGAGAAATTTGCCTGCCCCGTGAGCGGCTTTACCATCCCCGAGATCGAGCCGCGTTTGTTTTCGTTTAACGCGCCGTTCGGGGCCTGCCCAAGCTGTGACGGCCTTGGCGTCGAGCTATTTTTCGACGAGCAATTGGTGGTGCCTGATGTCACGCTGAAAATCGCGGATGGCGCCTTGGCCCCGTGGCGCAAGGGTAAAAGCCCTTATTTCCTGCAAACCATCGAGGCGATTGCCAAGCATTACGGGTTTAACAAGAACGCCCGCTGGAAGGATCTTGACCCGAAAGTGCAAGAGGTGTTCCTGCGTGGTTCTGGCAAGGAAGAAATCAAGTTTCGCTATGACGAGGGCGGCCGTGTTTATACAGTCGAGCGTGCCTTTGAAGGCGTGATCCCGAATATGGAGCGCCGCTACCGCGAGACCGATAGCAACTGGATCCGCGAAGAGTTCGAGGCCTATCAAAACAATCGTCACTGTGCGGATTGCGGTGGGTTCCGCCTGCGTCAAGAGGCTTTGGCGGTGCAGATCGGCGAGAAACACGTGGGCCATGTGGTGCAATTGTCGATCAAGGAAGCTTACGATTGGTGTCTGGCCGTCCCAGACAGCCTGAGCAATCAGAAGAACGAGATCGGTAAGGCGATTTTGAAGGAAATCCGCGAGCGGCTGGGGTTCCTCAATAACGTCGGGCTTGAGTATCTGTCGCTCAGCCGCAATTCGGGCACGCTATCGGGTGGTGAAAGCCAGCGGATCAGGCTTGCCAGTCAGATCGGATCGGGGCTGACGGGAGTGCTGTATGTGCTCGACGAGCCGTCGATTGGTCTGCACCAGCGCGACAATGACCGCTTGCTAACCACGCTGAAAAACCTGCGCGATCAGGGCAATACGGTGATTGTCGTGGAGCACGACGAAGAGGCCATTCGCGAGGCGGATTATGTCTTTGATATCGGTCCGGGAGCAGGGGTGCATGGCGGCCGTGTTGTGTCAGAGGGGACGCCTGCACAAGTTATGGCCGACCAGAATTCACTGACAGGTCAATACCTTACGGGTGCGCGGCGGATCGAAATACCTGCTACGCGCCGCAAGGCCACGAAAAAGAAGCTGACCGTGGTGAAGGCCACAGGTAATAATTTGCAGAACGTGACGGTGGACTATCCGCTGGGGCAATTCGTCTGTGTGACGGGCGTCTCGGGCGGCGGCAAATCGACGCTGACAATTGAAACCCTGTTCAAGAACGCCTCGATGAAGCTTAATGGCGCGCGCCAGACGCCTGCGCCTTGCGAGACGATCAAAGGGTTTGAATATCTGGACAAGGTCATCGACATTGACCAGCGCCCGATCGGGCGCACGCCGCGTTCCAACCCTGCGACTTATACGGGGGCATTTACCCCGATCCGCGATTGGTTTGCGGGACTTCCTGAAGCGAAAGCAAGGGGTTACAAGCCGGGTCGCTTCAGCTTTAACGTCAAGGGCGGGCGCTGCGAGGCCTGTCAGGGCGATGGTGTGATCAAGATCGAGATGCACTTTTTGCCCGATGTCTATGTGACCTGCGAGACCTGCAAAGGTGCGCGGTACAACCGCGAAACTTTGGAAATTAAGTTCAAGGGTAAATCAATTGCCGATGTGCTGGATATGACGGTCGAGGACGCGCAGGGCTTCTTTACCGCCGTGCCGTCGATCCGCTCCAAAATGGACGCGCTGATGCGGGTTGGTCTGGGTTATATCAAGGTCGGTCAACAGGCGACGACGCTATCAGGTGGTGAGGCGCAACGTGTCAAGCTGTCGAAAGAATTAGCGCGGCAATCGACGGGCCGCACGCTTTATATTCTGGATGAGCCGACGACGGGGCTCCACTTTGAAGACGTCCGCAAGCTGTTGGAAGTGCTGCACGAACTGGTCGATCAGGGCAATTCGGTTGTGGTCATTGAACACAATCTGGACGTGGTCAAAACCGCCGATCACATCATTGATATCGGCCCCGAGGGCGGTGACGGTGGTGGTCGGGTGATCGCGACGGGCACCCCCGAGGAAGTGGCCGAAGTGGCCGAGAGCCATACGGGTCGCTATCTCAAGCCGATGCTCATGGCGCGCTGAGGCAAAGGTCGTTCAGGCGGGCAAAGCCTGTCTGATCGAGCCTGTCGAAGCGGCCAGCGAGGTCTTCGATCTCGTTGGCGCGTGCTTTGCCCAGCGTTTCATCGGCAAAAAGGTGGAATTTTTTGCTGATCTCGGCGTCGCTGAGCGGCATGTCGGTATCACCGCGCGGGCTGCGGGGGGCGGCCTCAAACCGGCGTCCGTCGCACAGGATGATTGTCACCTCCGCCCAGCGTTTGCCGACACTGATCGCCGTCAGATGCGGGTCGTCGATCAGCTGTGTGTTTTGAGAAATGCGCAATATATCAGGGTCTTGCAACGTAGATTTGGCCAACTCGGGCACCCCGATTTGCCCGCGTACGATCATCGTGGCCACGGGGAAAGCGATGCCATAGGCGAATTCGTCGGGCGTGGCAGGCGTTTTCCCGGCCAGCCGCGTGGCCATGTAGAAGGTCTTGATTTCGACAGATGCGATGTCTTTGTGGTGCAGGCCATTGTCGCGCATCAGGTCGCGGGCGGCGTCGATGGACGGATGCGCCCAGCGGCAACAGGGGTAGGGTTTGTAGTGGGTATCGGAGCTGATCCGCCACGCGCTGCCCAGATCGGCCCAGAATTCCGGAGCGTCTTCGCAGGTGAGGGCTGGCGCGCCTGTGAAGCCCGCTTGCGCCAGATAGGCGGCGGCGACGCCAGAGGGTGCGCCCCAACCGACGCCGTCGCGCAGCATTGTGGGGTGATCAATACAGCGCATCATTTGGCTTCGCGGGCCGTGATATTCCGCGATTCCCGCAGAATGACGGATTTGTGTGGCGTCGAGACCAAGGCCCCGCGCGTAGGCCGTGCCCACGCCCACAGCCGTCCATGCGCCCGAGGTGTGATAGTCGGCGCAGGTTGCATGCTGGGCCAACCCTGCGCGGTAGCTGACTTCGTAGCCGATGGTGAGCAGCGTGGCGAATGTTGGCCCGTCTACGGGCATGGTCTCGGCAAGGGTTAGGAGTGCGGGAAAAACGGCCGAACCTGCGTGGCCCTTGCAAGGCGATGTGCCGTCATGGGCGTCGATGCTGTCGATGGTCATGGCACCGGCCATCGCCGCAGCGGTTGCGCTGACGCGGGTGCCGTTTATCAGGATGCGGGCAGATGTTTTGCCCGCGCCGCCGATGAGCGGGGCAACTTTCACCCCGATTTTCGCCATCTCCGTCGTGCTGCCAATGGCCGCGACGCCCACCGTGTCGAGAAATGAGCGGCGCATGATGCCGATCACGTCATCGGGGATGTCTTTTAGCGTCAGACTGGCGGCGAACTCGGCAAAGGTTGCGTCCATCTAGCTGTCCTTACGGCTCCGCGCGGAGAAGCGGGGGAGCATCGCGGAGAAGTCTCGCCCAAGCCCAGCTTCATCTTCGACGAACGTTTTGTAAAGCGCCGTTGCAGCTGCACCCATAGGGGTGTCCGCGTCCACGGCACGGGCGGCCATTTGGCTTAGGTTCAGGTCTTTGAGCATGAGTTCAGCCGCAAAGCCGGGGATATAGTCGTTGTCCGCAGGGGATTTGGGGCCGATGTTCGGGGCAGGGCAGTAGGCATTCATCGACCAGCTCGCGCCGGAAGAGGTTGAGACAACGTCAAACATGGCTTGGCGGTCGAGGCCCAATTTGTCGGCCAAAACAAAAGCCTCGCAAGTGGCGATCATGGTCACGCCAAGGATCATGTTGTTGCAGATTTTCGCGGCTTGGCCGTTGCCTGCAGGGCCGCAATGCACGGCCTTCTGCCCCATGATATCAAAAAGCGGTTTTGCCATGGCAAATGCCGCGTCAGACCCACCCGCCATGAACGTCAACGTGCCTGCCGTGGCCCCGCCAATGCCGCCGGATACCGGCGCATCAACGGCGAGAAGACCAGCATTTTCAGCGGCTTGGGATACTGCCCGCGCAGAGTCGACATCAACAGTCGAGCAATCGAGGTGCAAAGCGCCGATCTTCATAGCGGCATGGATTTCGGCGGCGACTGCGCGCAGAATTGTGCCGTTTGGCAGCATCGTAATCACGACATCCGCGTCTTTGGCCGCGTCGGAGGCGGTGCTGGCCAGTGCGATCCCGTCGGGCCTGGCCACGAGATCAAAGCCCGTCACATCATGGCCCGCTTTGATCAGATTGGCGGCCATTGGCGCGCCCATATTGCCCAGACCGATAAACCCAATGTTCATGATTTTCCTCCAGAAAGGTCGAGTGCGTCCGCACCGAGTGGCGCGGTCATTTTGGCGATTTCGTCTGCAGTGACATCCGCCCAAGAGGCGTGGCGCCATTTGGGGGCGCGGTCACGGTCGATAATGGCGGCGCGAATGCCTTCGATAAAATCGGAGTCAGCAACCGCGCGGTAGGTGAAGCGGTATTCCATTTCCAAGGCCGCCTCGATGGATTTGGCCGAGCGTGCCGCGTTGATGATCGGGATCGCGGCGGCCATGGCAAGCGGCGAGTTGCGTTCCATCAACTTTTGCGCGTGCGCCAGTTTTGGTCGCGTCGACAGGCTGGCGTAGATGCTCGCGAGCGTGTCGCCTGCAAAGGCGCCATAGAGGTCGGCTTGCCACGACTTCAGTCGCGAATCGGGTGCACTTTGTGGTTTAATACGGTTTGTTTGACCCGTCTCAATTAGGGATGACTTTAGGTCATCCCATTGAAATTGTGGAATAAAGAAATCTGCAAAGCCTGCATAAATTGCGTCGCCAGCATCCATGCGGTCGCCCGTAACGCCAAGGTAGGTACCCGTAAAACCGGGCGCATTGGCCAGAAGAAGTGAACCACCCACATCGGGGATCAGGCCGATTGTGACCTCTGGCATGGCGATTTGACTGGTTTCACAGACGATCCTGTGGCTTGCGTGGCACCCGACACCAACGCCTCCGCCCATGGTAAACCCGTGCAGGAAGGTGACAATCGGCTTGGGGTAACGCGCGATTTTGGCGTTGAGGCGATATTCATCGCGCCAGAAATTACGCCCGTAAGAAAGATCTCCCGTTTGGCCGCTTTTATACATATCGGCGATGTCGCCACCCGAGCAGAAGGCGCGCTCGCCTGCGCCGTCGATCAGGATGAGCCGCACATCGGGGTCGTCGCGCCACGCGTCGAGAGTGGCCTCAAGGGTGAGGCACATCTCGTATGTGAGTGCATTGAGCGCTTGCGGTCGGCTGAGGGTGATCTGGCCCGCGTGGCCTGTTTTTCGGATAATTAAGTCAGTCATTGCGCAACATATGTCTGGCGGTGATGAGCCGCATGATTTCGTTGGTGCCTTCAAGGATTTGATGGACGCGCAGATCACGCACGATTTTCTCGATTCCGTAGTCGGCGAGGTAGCCATAGCCGCCGTGCAGTTGTAGGCATTGGTCTGCAACGTCTGACCCGGTTTCGGTGCAAAGCTTTTTCGCCATTGCGCAAAAGGCGGTGGCGTCGGGGGCGTTTGTGTCGAGTTTCCAAGCGGCTTGCCGCAGGAAAGTGCGGGCGGCTTGCAGCGCGATATTCATATCCGCGAGGCGGAATTGCAGCCCTTGGAATTGGTCGATGGGTTGGCCGAAGGCCTTGCGTTCGCTCATATAAGTCAGCGTTTGGTCGAGCGCGGATTGGGCCGCTCCGATGGAACAAGCCGCGATATTCAGCCGCCCGCCGTCGAGCCCCGTCATGGCGTAGGTGAACCCTTTTCCCAGTTCGCCCAGCGAGTTGTCCGCTGTCACGGCCGTATTGTCGAAATTCACTTGGCGGGTTGGCTGGGATTTCCATCCCATTTTTTCCTCTAGCCCCCCGAAAGAAAGCCCTTCCGCGCCGTCCTCAACCACAAACGCACTGATGCCTTTCGGGCCGTCCATCCCTGATCTGGCCATGACGATATAGGCATCCGAATAGCCGCCACCAGAGATGAAGGCCTTCGTGCCAGTGAGGGTGTAGCCTGTCTCGGTCGTCACTGCGCGCGTTTTCAATGCTGCCGCGTCAGAGCCGGAGTTGGGTTCGGTCAGGCAATAAGAGAGCACGGTTTCCATGGAAATGGCGCGGGGCAAGACGCGGGATTTAAGATCGTCCGAGCCGTAATCGTCGATCATTTTCGCGCACATATTGTGGATCGAAAGGAATGCCGCAACAGAGGCACAGGAGGCCGAGAGTGCCTCGAATACAAGGGTCGCATCAAGGCGGGAAAGCCCCGTGCCACCGCTGTCCTCAGAAACGTAAAGTCCGCCAAAGCCAAGTTCGGCAAGCTCCGGCCAAAGGGTTTTGGGGATGGTGCCTGCGGCCTCCCACTTGCGCGCATTGGGTCCGATGTGCTCTGCTCCAAATGCCTTTGCCATATCGAAAATGGCTGTTTGTTCTTCGGAGAGGGCAAAGTCCATGGCGGCCTAGCTAGTAAATGAACACTTGTTCAAATACTAACGCGGGCGCGTGGGGAGGTCACGTTAAAAGTGTGCGATTTGGACTTTAATTTATGGTGATTGTGCCGCGCATGGAGCCATGTGGCGTGCAACGGTAGCCGAAAGTTCCCGTGCCGCCAAAAGAGAGGCTTGCGGAAGCTCCTTCGGACAAAAGGCCTGTATCAAACGCGCCATTCAAATCGGTGGCGGAGTGGCGCGTGCTGTCCTCGTTGATCCACATCACGGTATCGCTCGCGTTGATCACGAGATCGGCTGGCGTGAATTTCATGCCCTTAATCACAACGGTATGAGATGTGGAGTGGGATGCGGCGTTTGCGGAGGCGGCGACAATTGGCAGGGCCAAAAGGGAAGCGCCAAGGCGCAGGGCATTGCGGCGTGTTGGATTGGTCATAATCAGTCCTCTCTCGATGTGCAGCCTCGTTTTGAGTGCCGCTTTCGGAAGAGCCACGTAGGCTGGCTCATTTAAGTTTCACCAGCCTACATGTTTTTTTAAGAAAAGCGCTATTCCATCGGCTTGAAGTTGAACTCGCCGCCGTCTTTGATGCCTGATGGCCAGCGCGAGGTAATTGTCTTGGTGCGCGTGTAGAATTTGAACGCATCGGGCCCGTGCTGGTTGAGGTCGCCAAAGGCCGATTTCTTCCAGCCGCCAAAGGTGTGGTAGGCCAAAGGCACAGGGATCGGCACGTTGATCCCGATCATGCCGACGTTCACGCGGTTTGCGAAATCGCGGGCGGTGTCGCCGTCGCGTGTATAGATCGCGGTGCCGTTGCCGTATTCGTGTGACATTGCCAGACCGAGGGCTTCTTCATAAGAGCCTGCGCGGATGGTGGACAAGACAGGGCCGAAGATCTCTTTTTTGTAGATGTCCATGTCAGGAGTGACGTGGTCAAACAGGTGCGGGCCGACAAAGAAGCCGTCCTCGTAGCCTTGCAAGGAGAAGTTGCGCCCGTCGACCACGAGGGTTGCGCCTTGCTCCACGCCGGATTCGACGAGTTTGAGGATGTTCGCCTTAGCGGCGGCTGTCACGACGGGGCCATAGTCGACATCTTTGCCAGAGGTGTATGGACCAACTTTGAGCGCCTCGATGCGGGGCACGAGTTTGGCGATCAAGCGGTCGGCGGTCTCCTCACCCACGGGCAGGGCGACAGAGATTGCCATGCAGCGCTCGCCAGCCGCACCGTAGCCTGCGCCGATCAACGCGTCGGCAGCTTGGTCAAGGTCGGCGTCCGGCATGATGATCATGTGGTTTTTAGCGCCGCCAAAGCACTGCACGCGCTTGCCGTTGGAACATCCGCGCCCGTAGATATATTCGGCGATGGGAGTGGAGCCGACAAAGCCCACAGATTGGATCACGGGGTGGTCAAGGATCGCGTCGACGGACTCTTTATCGCCGTTTACGACTTGCAGGATGCCTTTTGGCAGGCCTGCTTCTTCCATCAATTCGGCCAGCATGAGCGGCACGGAAGGGTCGCGCTCGGATGGCTTGAGGATAAAGGCGTTGCCGCAGGCAATGGCTGGCGCGAACATCCACATCGGGATCATGGCGGGGAAGTTGAAGGGCGTGATGCCTGCACATACGCCAAGCGCCTGCCGCATGGAGTACATGTCGATGCCGGGGCCAGCACTGTCGGTGAAATCACCTTTCAGCAGTTCAGGCGCGCCGATGCAGTATTCGACAACCTCAAGGCCACGCTGTACGTCACCGGCGGCGTCTGGCAGGGTCTTGCCATGCTCGCGGGACAGGGCCTCGGCGAGTTTGTCCATGTTGTCGTTCAGAAGGCCGACAAATTTCATCATGACGCGTGCGCGGCGCTGTGGGTTCACGGCGGCCCATGCAGGTTGTGCGGCGGCAGCGGCCTGCACAGCGATGTCCATCTCGGCGGCGTTGGCGAGCGGCACTTTTGCCTGCACTTCGCCCGTGGCGGGGTTGTAGACGTCAGCGAATCGGCCTGACGTGCCTTTGACGTGGGCGCCGTTGATGTAATGGGTGAGCTCTTGCATGGGGTGTCCTCCAGTTTATTAGGCTCACAATAGACTTGCGAATTTGTCTGTAACAGGGGCAATGTGTCAAAATCATTTTGCAAAAATGTTGGTGTGTGGATGAATTGGGATGATATGCGCGTGTTTTTGGCGGTGGCGCGGGCCGAGGGGCTAACGGCGGCGGCGCCTGTGCTCAAAATGGACCCCGCGACATTGGGCAGGCGGGTGGCGCGATTAGAGGCGAGCATCGGCGGCGCGCTTTTTGTGAAATCGCCTCAAGGGTATGCGCTGACCAGCCTTGGCGAGAGGATGCGCGATTATGCTGCCGAGGCGGAAGCGGCGCTGGCGCAGGCGGTGGAAATCGGGCAGGGGCCCGCCTCTGGCCTGTCAGGGCAGGTGCGGATCGGGGCGCCGGACGGGGCGGCGAATTTTCTGTTGCCGCAAGTTTGCGCGGCGATCCAACGGGAAAACCCTGATTTGGAGGTGCAGATTCTGGCCTTGCCGCGCGTGGTCAATCTGTCGCGGCGCGAGGCCGATATGGCGATCACGGTCAGCCCCCCTGTCGCGGGCCGATTGACGGTGCAGAAAGTCACCGACTATCAGCTCCATCTGGCAACCCGCAGAGACGCGGTGCCGGTCAAGGCTTTGGCCGATTTGAAGGGCCGTCCGATTGTGGGCTACATCCCTGATATGATCTTTGATAAAGAGTTGGATTATCTGGGGAATTTGGGCGTGGACGGGGTGCAGCTTGCCTCCAATTCTGTGGCTGTCCAGATGCAGATGGTACGCTATGCGGGCGTTGGAATCGTGCATGATTTTGCCTTGCCGTCCGTGCCGGAACTGACGCGCGTGCTGGTCGATCAAATTGCTCTCACGCGGTCCTTTTACCTTGTCCGCCACGCGTCGGATCGGTCGTCGGCGCGGCTGACAGGCTTTGCAGATGCCCTGATGCGCGGCATGCGCGCCGAAGTTGCGGGATTGGAAGCCGCAGCACGCTTGACAGATGCGCCTTTGATTTGAGACAGTTAGAAGACGGACCCCCAGTGCATAGGAGCGCGTTGATGATTGTATCCCAAATTCTTAAATCCAAGGCCGATTTCGGCGTGATTTCTGTCAAATCAGATGCGTCGGTGTCTGAGGCTGTCGGGATATTGTCCGAAAAACGGATCGGCACCGTGGTCGTGTCAGACGACGGCACCTCGCTGTACGGCATTTTGTCAGAGCGTGATATTGTCCGCGAGATGGGCCGCCGCGGGGTGGCTTGCCTTGCGGAGCCGGTGAGCGCGATCATGACTGCCAAGCTGGTGACCTGCACCCCCAATGACAGTGCCGATAAGGTCTTGGAGATGATGACCGAGGGCCGCTTTCGCCACCTGCCAGTGATGGACAACGGCGCGATGGTCGGTCTGATTTCCATCGGGGATGTGGTGAAAGCTCGCTTGTCAGAACTGTCGATGGAAAAGGATGCCTTGCAAGGCATGATCATGGGCCACTAGCGCTTGCAATCTGACGCGCAATATTGTTGCGTGCGCCCAACGAATGAAATGATGAGGTGCGCCATGCGCGTTGGACTTTACCCGGGCACATTTGACCCTGTGACCAATGGCCATTTGGATATTATCCGGCGCGGCTGCACGCTTGTGGACCGTTTGGTGATTGGTGTTGCGATCAATCGCGACAAGGGCCCGTTGTTCAGCCTTGAAGAGCGCGTCGCTATGGTAAAGGCCGAGTGTGTGCCTTTGGGCGCAGATGTTGGCTGCGAGGTTGTTGTGCACCCGTTTGAGAACCTGCTGATCGATTGCGCCCGTGACGTGGGGGCTGCGGTGATCATTCGCGGTCTGCGCGCCGTGGCAGATTTTGAGTATGAGTTTCAAATGGTTGGCATGAACCGCTCAATGGATAACTCGATCGAGACGGTGTTCTTGATGGCGGATGCCAAGAACCAGGCGATTGCGTCAAAGCTCGTCAAAGAGATTGCGCGCCTTGGCGGTGACGTCACAAAGTTCGTGCCGTCTGCGGTGAAATCGGCCCTGATAGAAAAGCTGACAGCCTAGCTATAAACGCCGATGTTCATGATGCGTGCAGCTTCAGCGCGGGTGATATCACAGGCGCGGTGTGTGACGGTTTTGCCGCTGAGGTAGGCTTTGATAGCGCGGAGTTTTGTCATGAAAGTCATCGGACTGTCCAAATATAAGGCGGTTTCTGTATGGTTCGCACCTATGCCCGCTTGCCCAGACTTTCAAATGCTGCTTGTGACTACCCGCTCTGCGTCTGGCGCATAGGCATAAAAAAGCTGGCCCCGTCGGACCGGCAATTTCATGCTATTTCCGAGTGATTAGATAAGCTTACCCATCGCGACGGCGGTATCCGCCATACGGTTTGAGAAGCCCCACTCGTTGTCATACCATGTTAGAATGCGAACCATATTGCCGTCGAGCACCTTGGTTTGGTCAAGGTGGAAGATCGACGAGCGTGGATCGTGGTTGAAATCAGTGCTCACATTTGGCTGATCGGTATAGCCCAAGATGCCCTTGAGTGGGCCGTTTGTGGCGGCTGCCACGATGGCGGCGTTGATTTCTTCAACTGTTGTTTCGCGCGAGGCTTCGAATGTCAGGTCAACAACAGAGACGTTTGGCGTTGGCACGCGGATGGCCACGCCGTCGAGCTTGCCGTTGAGTTCTGGCAGCACGAGGCCGACAGCCTTCGCCGCACCAGTGGAGGTCGGGATCATGGACAAGGCCGCTGCGCGCGCGCGGTAGAGGTCTTTGTGCATGGTATCCAGCGTTGGCTGGTCGCCTGTATAGCTGTGGATCGTCGTCATAAAGCCTTTGGTGATCCCGACCGCGTCATTGAGCACTTTCGCTACCGGAGACAGGCAGTTGGTGGTGCAAGAGGCGTTTGACACAACGATATCGTCCTTGGTCAAGCTGTCGTTGTTCACCCCGTAGACGATGGTTTTGTCAGCGTCTTTGCCTGGCGCGGAGATCAACACACGGCTGGAGCCGTTATCGAGATGCGCTTGGCAGGCTTCTTTGGAGGTGCAAATCCCTGTGCATTCCATCACGATATCCACGTCCTCCCATGGCAATTCGGCAGGATTGCGGATTGCGGTCACACGGATCGGGCCGCGACCGACGTCGATCGTGTCTTCGGTTGTAGTGACGGTCGCCGGAAAACGGCCATGCACAGAATCAAATCGCAAGAGGTGCGCGTTTGTCTCAACTGGGCCAAGATCGTTAATCGCGATGACCTCGATATCGGTGCGACCGCTTTCAATAATGGCCCGCAAGACATTGCGCCCGATACGACCGAAACCGTTGATTGCTACTTTGACTGCCATGACGCGGTCTCCTGAAATGCTGAATAGGTGGGAAAACACCCACTGTTGGCGCTAACATTGCCATTTCTGGCAAAAGGTCAACTGCTTCGCTACTTAAATGTGGCAGGTTATCGCCAAAAAGCGACTTTCTCTATCAAGAAGACCAGACCATGAATTGCGAGTTGCGGCAGATCCTGATGCAGCACAAGGAAATCAAGGGCGAAGATGCCCACGATGATGATGCCGAGCCAAAGAGCAATTGTATTGGTCATATCCGAGGTTTAGCGCGCCGTGGCGCAAAGAGAAAGGGGCACCAAACAAATGGCGCCCCTGTTGATCTGCTTTGGGATTTGACCAGCTTAGTGCAGCAAGCGGCCCATCGCGGAGGCAACATCGGCCATGCGCGCCGAGAAGCCCCATTCGTTGTCGTACCATGCCAACACGCGCACTGTGCGCCCGCCCACGACCTTGGTCTGCTCGGGGGCAAAGATGCAAGATTGTGTGGTGTGGTTGAAGTCGATAGAGACTTTCGCCTCGTCGTCATAGGCCAGAACAGAGCGCATCGCGCCGTTGGCAGCCTCTGCCATGATCGCGTTGACGTCTGCGACAGACACAGAGCGGGAGGCTTCAAATGTAAGGTCTACGGCAGAGACGTTAGGGGTTGGCACACGCATCGCAGTGCCATCAAGCTTGCCTGCGAGTTCGGGGATGACTTCGCTCAGCGCTTTGGCGGCACCTGTTGAGGTTGGGATCATCGCCATCGCAGCGGCACGGGCGCGGTAAAGATCGTCGTGGCGGCGGTCCAGTGTTGGCTGGTCGCCGGTGTAGCTGTGGATTGTGGTCATGATGCCGCGCTCGATGCCGATAGCGTCATTGAGCACTTTGGCCAAAGGCGCGAGGCAGTTGGTGGTACACGAGCCGTTGGAGATCATGCGCTCGTCTGCGAGCATGTCGCGGTGGTTCACGCCGTAAACAACAGTGCGGTCAACGTTCTTGGCGGGCGCAGAGATCAGCACCTTTTTCGCACCTTGGCGCAGGTGCACGTCGGCGCGGTGGCCGTCGTTGAATTTGCCAGTGCATTCCAGCACGACGTCGCAGCCAGACCAGTCGAGTTCTTCTGGGTTATAGGTCGACATCACGTCGATCGGGCCGCGGCCCATATCCATTGTGTTGCCTGATACTGTGATCGGCGAGCCGAAGCGGCCATGCACGCTATCATATTTCAGCAAGTGCGCATTGGTGGCGATGGGGCCAGTTGCGTTGATCTTGATGACTTGTACGTCGTTGCGCGCGGCTTCGGTGATATGGGCCAAAGTACAACGTCCGATACGGCCAAACCCGTTGATCCCGATGGTGACAGTCATTGGTCTTACCTCGTAGCAGCGATTCCGTTGCGTGTTCTATGGCAAATGACCGCCAATGCGGGAAGGATTAATATGAGATTATCCAATATGTTAGCGATAAATGGTCGGCTTTGTGTCTGATTGCGCTAACAGTTTGCGATAACGTTTCGGTCGGAATATGCACATATGCACCGCCACCTTGGCGAAACTGTGAAAGAGAGATTCGTATGAGTAGTTTATTAGCCTTGGTAGATGATGTGGCGGTAATAGCGAAAGTGGCGGCCAGTTCTGTCGATGATATCGCCAGTATGACCGCTGAGGCGGGCACGAAGGCGGCTGGCATCGTGATTGATGATGCGGCCGTGACGCCGACCTATGTGCAGGGGTTCAAGGCGGACCGCGAATTGCCGATCATTTGGAAGATCACCAAGGGCTCGTTTTTCAATAAGCTGGTCATTTTGTTGCCAGTGGCATTGTTGATGAATGCCTTTGCGCCTTGGCTTGTGACCCCATTGTTGATGATCGGCGGGGCTTATTTGTGTTTTGAAGGCGCGGAAAAGATTGTGCATGCCTTGGCGCCGCACGCGGATGCGCAAATTGCGGCCGACTTTGAAGTTGGTGATCCGGTGCATCTTGAGGAGACCCGCGTGAAGGGGGCGATCAAGACAGATTTCATCCTCTCTGCCGAGATTATGACGATCTCATTGGCAGCGATCCCTACAGCGACATTTTGGCTGGAGGCCGCGACCCTGGCCGTTGTGGGCAGTGCGATTACGATAGTGGTTTACGGCTCTGTCGCGTTGATCGTGAAGATGGATGATTTGGGGCTATGGATGGCGCGCACAGGTCGGACGTCAATCGTGCGCGGTTTTGGCCGCGGATTGGTCCGTGCGATGCCCCGCTTTTTGAAGGTG
The DNA here is from genome assembly GCA_029252195.1 of Yoonia sp. Classification (GTDB taxonomy): domain Bacteria; phylum Pseudomonadota; class Alphaproteobacteria; order Rhodobacterales; family Rhodobacteraceae; genus Yoonia. Next base: position 46,585 of record JAQXBV010000092.1, on the reverse strand, counting down.
ATCTCGGCTGTGGGCACGGCGGCGATGCTGTGGGTTGGCGGCTCGATCATTTTGCACGGGCTTGAGGTGACGCATCTTTGGGCCGCACCCTACGAGGCGATCCATCATGTCGCCCAAAGCGTTGCGGCCAATGTCGGCGCTGGCTGGCAGGGCTTTGTCAGCTGGAGTGTGACGGCTGTGGCCGATGGTGTGATCGGGTTCGGGATTGGTTTGGTGCTGATTCCGATTGTGACCCGTGTTTTCGGGCTGTTCGGCAAGGCATAAAAAATCGGGGCGCAGTTGCCCGCGCCCCGATCCGTGATGGGTTAAAACCCATCCTACTTAGTTGAGCAAGGATTTCACTTGGGCTGCCACATTTGCGGCGGTGATCCCGAACTTTTCAAACAGGGTCTCTGCCGGAGCAGAGGCGCCGAAGCTGTCCATGCCCACAAACGCTGCTTTCTTGGCTTGGCCGCGCTCTGCGCAAAGGAACCGTTCCCAGCCCATTTTTACGCCAGCCTCGACAGCGACGCGCACGGGGCCTGCGGGCAGGACGCGCTTGCGGTAGCTTTCTTCCTGCGCAAGGAAGAGCTCGTGGCAGGGCATAGAGACGACGCGTGTGCCGATCCCTTCGGCCTGCAGCAGGTCACGCGCGGCAAGAGCGATTTCCACTTCGGACCCAGTTGCCATGATGATTGCTTGGCGCTTGCCGTCCGCGTCGGCCAAGATGTAGCCGCCCTGAGCCGTCAGGTTCTTAACCTTATGCTCGGTGCGCACGGTTGGCAGGTTCTGGCGGGACAGGGCGAGGACGCAGGGCGTGCTTTTCGATGTCAGGGCCAATTCCCAAGCCTCAGCGGTTTCCACGGTATCCGCAGGGCGGAAGACGTGGGTGTTTGGCGTGGCGCGCATCATCGCCAGATGCTCGACGGGCTGGTGTGTCGGGCCGTCTTCGCCAAGGCCGATGCTGTCGTGGGTCATAACGTAAGTCACAGGCACGCCCATGAGTGCAGACAAGCGCATCGCGCCGCGTGCGTAATCGGTGAAGCACATGAAGGTGCCGCCGTAAGCGCGCGCGCCGCCGTGCAGCGCCATGCCGTTCATCGCGGCCGCCATGCCGTGCTCGCGCACACCGTAGTAGATGTAGCGGCCCGCGCGGGTGTCAGGGTGGAAGACGCCCATGTCGCCGGTTTTGGTGTTGTTGGAGCCTGTGAGGTCAGCGGAGCCGCCGATGGTTTCCGCCATGATCGGGTTGATCACTTTGAGCGTTTCCTCGGAGGACTTGCGGGTCGCGAATTTCGGCGCCGACTCGGAGACGGTCTTTTTGAAGGCGCGAATGGCGGCGATCAGCTTCTTTGGGGCCTCGCCCACGTAGGCACGGGTGAATTCGGCTTGTTTGGCGTCAGATAGCTTGGCAAAACGGGTCTCCCATGCAGCGCGTGTTGCCGCACCGCGGGCACCGATGGCCTCCCACTGGGATTTCACGTCAGCAGGCACGTTGAAGGAGCCTGCGGGCCAGCCGTAGAGTTCCTTCGTCGCTGCCATTTGGGCCGCATCTGTCAAGGCGCCGTGGCCTTTGGAGGTGTCTTGTGCGGCATGGCCCAAGGCAATGTGGGTTTTGCAGGCGATCATGGATGGGCGCGGGTCGTTTTTGGCGGCTGCCAGTGCTGCGTCGATGGCGACTGGATCGTGGCCGTCGATTTCCAGAACATGCCAGCCAGACGCGGCGAAACGCATTGGCTGGTTGGTTTTGTCGGCGATATCAACTGTGCCGTCGATGGTGATGTTGTTGTTGTCCCACATCACAATCAGATGGCCAAGCTCTTGCATGCCAGCAAGGCCGATGGCCTCTTGGCTGATGCCTTCCATCAAGCAGCCGTCGCCCGCAATCACATAAGTGTAGTGGTTGACGACGGATTTTCCGTAGCGCGCGCGCTGGATTTCTTCGGCAATCGCAAACCCGACAGAGTTGGCGATGCCTTGGCCAAGCGGGCCTGTTGTTGTTTCTATGCCCCGTGCATGGCCGTATTCAGGGTGGCCCGCAGTTTTGGCGCCCCATTGACGGAAATTCTTGATCTCTTCGAGCGTGATGTCCTCATAGCCAGTCAGATACATCAGCGAATAAAGCAGCATAGAGCCGTGGCCTGCGGAGAGGATGAACCGGTCGCGATCCGCCCAATCAGGGGCCTTGGGATCAAAGTTCAGGTGCTTTTCAAACAGAACAGTCGCGACGTCGGCCATGCCCATTGGCATACCAGAATGGCCAGAGTTGGCGGCTGCGACGGCATCAAGGGTCAGCGTGCGGATTGCCGCGGCTTTCATCCAGTGATCAGGGTGGGCGGAGCGTAGTTGAGCAATATCCAAGGCAAATGTCCTATTCTGGCACGGTGTTGGTTGTTGGGGTGTCTCATATCAGGGCAGCATCTAAGATCAAGCACGCTTCTTAAGTGTTTCATATCCTTAACCTGTGCTCGTTTGCGGGTGAGGTTCCGATGGCATAGTCTAGCCTCAAAGAGGCACGATTCGGTGGGTCAGATCGCGCGCGCGTATCTCGGGCGCACCGATTTAACGAGGCAACGTTCCAGTCGGACGTTTGGAAGGACGGGCAAATGAGTGAAATTGATAGTTTGCAGGGGCGCATCACTGCAGCGCTTGATCGGATCGGGGCAGGGGTATCACAACTCGCAAAGACCGCGCCTGCAGCCGAGAGCAGCGCAGTCGCCGATGCCGATGCCTTGCGCGGCCAGTTGCAGGAGGAGCGCTCGGCAAATGCACAGCTCGAAGAGCGTGTGCGCGTTCTCAAAGAGCGTCAGGACAGCAATATCGCAAAGCTGGAAAAGCGGGTCGAGACGCAGGCCGCAACCTTGGCGACATTGGACGCGGAATTGCAGCGTCTGCGGGCCTCAAACGCCGATTTGCGCGAGATGAACGCGCAGTTGCGCAGTGCCGCATCAGATGGCGCCACGTCCCCGGAGTTGATCAACCGTGCAACGATTGCCGAAGTTGAGGCGCTTGCCGCCCAGCGTGCAGCAGATGTGGCCGAGATCGACGCCATTATTACCGAATTGAAACCATTGATTGAGGAGGCTTAACCATGCCCCAAGTTGAAATCACGATTGGTGGTCGCAATTTTGAAGTGGCCTGTCAGGACGGCGAGGAGCATTTCTTGCATTCCGCCGCAGCGATGCTGGATGTGGAAGCCGCGCGCATGGCGAGCCAAGTGGGCCGGATCACCGAGGCAAGGATGTTGCTGATGGCGGGCTTGATGCTGGCCGACAAGACTGCGGGTCTTGAGGATAAGGTCAAAGACGCCGACGGCAAGATGGCCCAGCTTCAGGCGCGGATTGATATGCTGGAATCGCGCCCCGCTGACCGTGTCGAAGTGCCTGTGATCCCTGCGGAAATCACCGAAACGCTGGCCGAATTGGCCGCCCGTGCAGAAGCAGTCGCCGATCAGGTCGAAGGCCGCCTCGAGTCCTAGGTCGCGGATGAGACATGAAAAAAGGGCCGATCACTTTCACAGTGATCGGCCCTTTTTCGTAATTGGACTTAACCGTTCGCTTCGCGGATTTTATCTGCTGCCGCTTTGTCGAATACGATCCCGTTATCGGCGAAAAGCGTGTCGAGTTCGCCTGAAAGCGTCATCTCGGTGATGATGTCGCAACCGCCGACAAATTCGCCTTTGACGTAGAGTTGTGGCACGGTGGGCCAGTCGGAATAGTCTTTGATGCCTTGGCGGATTGCTTCGTCGGCCAGCACGTTCACGTCGGCGAAATCAACGCCCATGAAGTTCAACACACCAGCGACGCGGGACGAGAAGCCACACTGTGGCATTGATTTGGTGCCTTTCATGAAAAGCACGACGTCATTATTGGTGACGGTTTCTTTGATTTGGTCTGCAGTTGTCATTTTAGTTGTCCTTTATGCTGGCGCTTTGGTTGTGAGCGCCAAAGCGTGAAGCTCCCCGTTGCTGCCGTCCATTTTGCCCTTGAGGGCGGCGTAGACGGCGCGTTGTTGTTGCACACGGTTCATGCCTTTGAAGCTGGGGTCGATGACTTCGGCCGCAAAATGCGCGCCGTCGTCGCCCTGCACAGAGATTTCTGCGTCTGGAAACTCGGCGCGGATGAGCGTTTCAATCTCGTGGGCTGTGATGGGCATGATGCGTCCTTGTGATCCGTTTCGTTATAGGTAGTCGCGCCGCCTGATTTAGGCAAGTGGCGCGTCATTTGCTTTAGGCAACCGCGTCTTGGAAAGCAGAGCGGAACGTAGCGGCGAGGGGGGCCAATGGCGCGGAGTGGTTGCCAAAGCTGACCAGATCGCCACCGACTTTGCCAACCATCGCGAGCGGCACGCCGGCTTGACCTGCCGCGACCATTAGCGCGTCGGCCATGTCGAGGTTGCATGCAATCAGGTAGCGGGCTTGGTCTTCGCCAAAGAGGGTCGGCGTGTCTTCGGCGTCAAGTGTGACGCCAACGCCTGCGGCCTCGGCCATCTCGAATGCAGCGAGAGCAAGGCCACCGTCGGACAGGTCGGTGCAGTTGTTTATCAGGTGGTGGTTGGCGCGGATAAAGTCGCCGTTGCGCTTTTCAGTGGCCAGATCAACGTGTGGCGCGTCGCCGTCTGCGCGACCGTAGACTTCGGCCAAAATAGCAGATTGGCCGAGGTGGCCGTGGGTTTCGCCGACGAGCAAGAGCACATGACCCTCGCGGATTTGGCCCGAGATGATGTGGTCTGGGTGCATGATGATCCCGACAGCCCCGATGGTCGGGGTCGGCAGGATGCCTTTGCCGTCTGTCTCATTGTAGAGCGAGACGTTGCCAGAGACGATGGGCATATCGAGAGCGATGCAGGCTTCGCCGATGCCTTGAATGGCGCCGACGAATTGCCCCATGATTTCGGGCTTTTCAGGGTTGCCGAAGTTCATGTTGTCGGTGGTGGCAAGCGGTGTCGCACCAACGGCGGTCAGGTTGCGGTAGGCTTCGGCCACGGCTTGCTTGCCGCCCTCGACGGGGTTCGCTTTGACGTAGCGCGGGGTCACGTCGGAGGTGAAGGCCAGCGATTTGTCGGTGCCGTGCACGCGCACAATCCCAGAGCCTGCGCCGGGTGTCCGGGCGGTGTCGCCCATCACCTGTTGGTCGTATTGCTCGTAGACCCACTGCTTGCCTGCGTAGTTCGGGCTGCTGATCAAAGCGTTAAGGCCGTCGATCGGGTTCACGCCAACCACGCCGCCGAGCGGTGCTGCGGCTGGTGTGGGCACCCATGGGCGGTCGTATTCCGGCGCGGAGCCGGAGAGGGTCGCTAGCGGCAGGTCAGCCTTAACTTCGTTGTTATGCATCACGAGGAAGCGGTCCTCGGCGATAGTTTCGCCAACGATGGCAAAGTCGAGATCCCATTTGACGAAAACGGCGCGGGCTTCGGCCTCGAGCTCTGGTTTGAGAACCATAAGCATGCGCTCCTGGCTCTCCGACAGCATCATCTCGTAGGCGGTCATGTTCTCTTCGCGCTGCGGCACCTTTTCAAGGTCAAGTCGCACGCCAAGGCCGCCCTTGTCGCCCATCTCAACGGCGGAACAGGTCAGGCCAGCAGCACCCATGTCTTGGATCGAGATCACGGCACCAGTGGCCATCAACTCAAGCGTCGCCTCCATCAGGCGCTTTTCTGTGAACGGGTCACCCACTTGGACGGTGGGGCGCTTGTCCTCGATGGTATCGTCAAATTCAGCCGAAGCCATTGTCGCACCGCCAACGCCGTCGCGGCCGGTTTTCGCGCCAAGGTAGACGACGGGCATGCCGATGCCAGAGGCTGCGGAGTAGAAAATTTTGTCGGTGTCGGCCAAACCAGCCGCAAAGGCGTTCACAAGGCAGTTGCCGTTGTAGGCGGGATCAAAGCGGACTTCGCCGCCGATTGTGGGCACGCCAAAGCAGTTGCCGTAGCCGCCTACGCCAGCCACAACGCCATTTACGAGTTGACGGGTTTTGTGGTGGGAAGGCGCGCCGAACGACAGGGAGTTCATCGCAGCGATAGGGCGCGCGCCCATAGTAAAGACGTCGCGCAGGATGCCGCCCACGCCAGTGGCCGCCCCTTGGTAGGGCTCGATGTAGGAGGGGTGATTGTGGCTCTCCATCTTGAAGACAACGCATTGGCCGTCGCCGATATCAACGATGCCCGCGTTTTCGCCGGGACCACAGATCACTTGGGGGCCGGTCGTGGGCAGGGTGCGCAGCCATTTCTTGGAGGATTTGTAAGAGCAGTGCTCGTTCCACATGGCGGAGAAGATGCCAAGTTCGGTGAAGGTCGGCTCCCGCCCGATGATCTCTAATATCCGCGCATATTCGTCAGGCTTGAGGCCATGAGCGGCGATGAGGTCTTCGGTGATGACGGGATCTTGCATTGTGGGCCTCCAGTGCGGTTTGGCTTCTTTTATGCGAGAGCTTGCCTGAGGGAAAGGCGCATTAGACAGCTGACCCTGCGCAAAAATGCAGCAGATCAAAAAAATGCCGGGCACTAAGGCCCGGCGAAGTCCAACAGGGAGGTGAAGGTGATGAGCGTTAAAGCATCATCGCCTTCGCGACAGCAGATAGGGCTGGTTTTTTGACCAATCAAGAAAAAAGCGATAAAATAATTGCAAAGCCGCCATGCAAGACGTGCATAGCTCTCTTTGCGTGTGATTATATCTCAGGCACTTGCTCTGTTGTATCGCGGATTTTGCGGCGGTGTGCGAAGATTTCTTCTTGGACAAAGTCGCGGAAGATACTGATCCGTTTCGATTGCCGCAATTCTTCTGGATATGCAAGAAAAACAGGCACTTCGCCTGATTCCAGCTCTGGAAGGACCCGCACAAGATCAGGGAAATCCTCTGTAATATAGTCGGGCAAAACCCCAATACCGAGCCCGTTTAGGACCCCTTGCAGCACACCAAAGTAGTTGTTGACGGTAAATGTGCTCGGCACATCATATGTCATCAGGTGTTGCACAAGTGACGAGCCCGCGGCGACTTGCGGCGCGTTCAGGTTCTGACAAATGAGCCGGTGTCTGCCAATATCCTCTACAGAGATGATCGGCCCATTGTTTTCGAGATAGGCCCGCGAGGCGTAAAGCCGCATCCGCACCGACATGAGCCGTTTGCGGATGAGATCGGCCTGCGATGGCTCTTTCATGCGGATCGCGACATCGGCTTCGCGCATGGGCAGGTCGAGAACGCGCTCTTCCAGCATCAGGTCGATTTTCAGATCGGGGTATTTTTCGTAGAGTTTTGGCAGTCTTGGCGCCAACCACAGTGTGCCGAAGGCGGTGGTCGTGGTGACGCGCAATTCGCCAAAGACTTCTTCTTCGCTGTCTTTGATCCGCGCCGCTGCCGCCTCCAGCCGTTTGTTCATGGATTTGGTCGCATCAAATAGCAACTCGCCCTGTTCGGTGAGAATCAGCCCGCGGGCGTGGCGGTGGAAGAGGGTGGTGTTAAGCGATTCTTCGAGTGCACGAATTTGGCGACTGACCGCAGATTGGGACAGGTGCAATGTATCGCCCGCGTGGGTCAGCGACCCCGCGTCTGCAACCGCATGAAATATTCGAAGCTTATCCCAGTCCATCCAAAGTCTTTCCCGAAACTATTACCAATTATGACCTTAAATAGTTACGTGAGCCCTCGGATACCATGCATTCGCTCGTCTGTCTTACAATTATCTTTGTAGGTCAGTAATTTTGACCTATAATCACTCCAACGGCCAAGGCGCTGAGGGAGGGCTTTTATGACACGTCACGATGTTTCGCTCGATGATCGGTACGATCTCACAAAGTCGCAGGTTCTTTTGAATGGGACGCAAGCCCTTGTCCGATTGATGCTGATGCAGCGCGCTCGCGACGCCGCGGCAGGGCATAATACGGCGGGCTATGTGACGGGCTATCGCGGCGCGCCGCTTGGTGCTGTTGATATGCAGATGACCCGCGCAGCCAAGGAATTGGCGCAAGCGCAGGTGACCTTCCAGCCCGGATTAAACGAGGATTTGGCCGCGACTGCGCTTTGGGGCTGTCAGCAGGCCGAGCTGCGTGGCGAGGGCAAATATGATGGGGTATTTGGTCTTTGGTATGGCAAGGGGCCGGGTGTGGACCGTTCGGGTGATGTGATGCGCCATGCGAATATGGCGGGTACTTCGCCTTTGGGTGGTGTCGTAATGGCGATGGGCGATGACCACACTGGCGAAAGCTCGACGACTTTACACCAGTCAGACTGGGCGATGGTGGATGCGTACATGCCGGTTGTCTCGCCTGCGGGTGTGCAAGAGATCATGGATTACGGTCTTTATGCGTGGGCGCTTTCGCGGTTTGCAGGGGTTTGGGTCGGCCTCAAGACGATGAAGGACACGATTGAGGTCACATCTGTCGTCAATGGTGATCCCTTCCGGCAGGAATTTGTCACGCCAGAGATTGCATTGCCGACTGGTGGATTGAACATTCGTTTGGTTGACACGCCACAGTTGCAGGAGGCGCGGATGATTGATCACAAGCGCTTTGCTGCGGAGGCGTTCAGCCGTGCCAATAAGATGGATCAGCGCAAATGGGGTAAGGCGGGGGCCAAGATCGGCTTTGTCGCGGCGGGTAAGAATTGGCTTGATCTTGTGCATGCGCTGTCGTTGCTTGGCATTGATGAGGCCGAGGCCGAGCGGCTGGGAATTACGACCTATAAGGTGGGACAGGTTTGGCCGCTAGATATGGCGTCGTTTCACGACTGGGCCGAGGGGCTTGAACTGGTTGTTGTGGTCGAGGAAAAGCGCAAGCTGATTGAAGTGCAGGTTAAAGAGGCCCTGTTTGATGATAATCGCACACGCGTTTACGGCTGGCACAAGGGTGATGAGCATTCCGAGGGGAAGCGAGAAGAGGTGTTTCCGACCCGCGCCGATTTGAGCCCGATTTGGATTGCCGAAAAGCTGGGCGGGATTTTGGTTGAGGAGGGCTGTGGCTCTTCCGGCGTGTCCGCCGGTCTCGCGGCTTTGGCCGCAGCGCGCAAGGCTGACAATGCCCCCGAAATCGCGTCGCGCTTGCCGTATTTCTGTTCGGGCTGTCCGCATAATTCATCGACCAAAGTCCCTGAAGGCAGTCGTGCTTATGCGGGGATCGGCTGTCATTATATGGTGCAATGGATGGATCGCGACACGGTGGGCTTTACCCAGATGGGCGGCGAAGGCGCCAATTGGGTCGGCGAGGCGCCATTCTCGACGCGGGAGCATGTGTTCCAGAACTTGGGCGACGGCACCTATAATCATTCGGGTGTGCAGGCGATCCGCTTTGCCCTGATGGCGGGCACGACGATCACCTACAAAATCCTTTTCAATGATGCTGTTGCGATGACGGGCGGTCAGGGCAATGACGGCGGTCTGACTGCTGATCGGATTTGCCGCGAGATTTTGGCGATGGGCGTGAATAATGTTGCGCTTGTCTATGATAACAAAGAAGAAATTGACTTGAATCTGTTTCCTGCCGGAATTGAGGTATTCGAGCGGGCGCAGTTGCTGCATGTTCAGGATAAAATGAGCAAGATCAAAGGTGTGTCTGCCATTGTTTATGTACAGACTTGCGCCGCCGAGAAGCGCCGCCGTCGCAAGCGTCACCAGTTTCCCGATCCCGACAAGCGGGTGTTTATCAACACTGATATTTGCGAAAGCTGCGGCGATTGTGGCGTGCAATCGAACTGCGTTTCTATTGTGCCAGTGGAGACCGAATTAGGCCGCAAGCGCGCGATTGATCAATCGTCTTGTAACAAGGATTTCTCTTGCGTGAACGGCTTTTGCCCGTCCTTCGTGACCATTGAAGGGGCCAAAATACGTAAGGAGCCGCGTGCCGCAGTTACGCTGCCAGAGATGCCAGAGGCGGTTTTGCCTGTGATCAACGGCACTCATAACATCGTGATTACGGGCGTCGGCGGCACGGGGGTTGTCACGATTGGCGCGGTACTTGCGATGGCTGCGCATCTGGACGGCAAGGGGGCCAGTATGATGGAAATGGCGGGCCTGGCGCAACAAGGCGGCGCGGTGCATATCCACTGCCGTATTGCGAATGAACAGCGTGATATCAATGCGATACGGGTCGCAACAGGGGAATGTGATACGCTCATCGGTGGCGATTTGGTCGTCAGTGCGGGTGCGAAGACGATTGGCTTGATGAAGGCGGGTAAAACTCGTGGCGTGGTGAATAGTCACGAAATTATGGCTGGTGATTTTACCAGAGACACAGGGTTTCAACTGCCGACCGAGCAGCTGCATTTGTCGCTTGAGGCGCGCTTGCAAGGGCAGTTGCAGATGTTTGATGCCTCTACGCTGGCTAAGGCGCTTTTGGGCGATAGTATCTATTCCAACATGATGGTTTTGGGTGCCGCGTGGCAAATGGGGGCAGTGCCGATTTCATTGGCGGCGCTCACCCGCGCGATTGAGATGAACGGAGCGTCCGTGTCGCAGAACCTGAGTGCGTTTGCTTATGGCCGTTGGGCGCATTTGTTCCCCGAAGAGGCAGCTGTCGTTACAGCCCCTGAGGCCCCACTTGCGCCAAAGTCGTTGGATGACATTGTCGCGTTTCGCGCCAAACATTTGGAAGCCTATCAGGGGCGCAATCTTGCGGCCCGCTATCAGGCGATGGTGGCCAAGTTCGCCGACAGTCCGTTGCAGGAAACCGTGGCAAGATCGTATCATAAGTTATTGTCTTATAAGGACGAGTACGAGGTTGCTCGCCTGTTAACTGAGACCCGTGCAAAGGCGCAGGCGACGTTCGACGGAGATCTGAAGCTGACCTATCATCTGGCCCCGCCGTTGGTATCCAGGCAAGGTGCGGATGGTCGCCCGATGAAGCGCGCTTTTGGCGGGCTGTTTGAGAAAGCCTTCCCGTATTTGGCGCGGCTCAAGGGCTTGCGTGACACGCCGTTTGACCCGTTTGGCTATACCGCCGAGCGCAAGATGGAACGCGCGTTGATCACCCAGTTTGAAGAGGATTTGGCGCGGATTTTGGCCCTGCCTGATGAGGCTCTTGACCTTGCCGCGCAATTGATTGCCTTGCCGATGGAGATACGCGGTTTTGGGCCCGTGAAAGATGCCAATGTGCGCAAGGCTGCCAAAAGGCGCGAAGAGATTCTTGAGGAAATGCGCCATGCGGTACCCAAGCCGCTGTCGTGATATTTCGCCCGTGGATTTATGCGTCGGGAGGTCGTATTGTTGGGGGCAAGTCAAGCAAGCGTCCCTCGTGAAGGACGCGCGATAACATTAAGGGCGCGGGACAATGGCAGTAGGTATTTTCGACAGTGGTTTGGGCGGTTTGACCGTCTTGGATGCGGTCCAAAAGCGGTTGCCTGACGTGCCGTTCGTTTACTTGGGTGACAGTGCTCATGCCCCTTACGGTGTGCGCACTCCAGATGACATTTACAACCTGACGACTGCCGCTGTGCAGCGCTTGTTTGACGAGGGCTGTGATCTTGTCATTTTGGCCTGCAACACGGCGAGTGCGGCTGCCTTGCGTCGGATGCAAGAGAGTTGGATCCCGAAAGATAAACGTGTTCTGGGTGTATTCGTGCCCCTGATCGAAGCGCTGACCGAGCGGCAGTGGGGCGATAACTCGCCGCCGCGTGAAGTTGCGGTTAAGCATGTGGCGCTTTTTGCAACCCCCGCGACGGTCAGCAGCCGTGCGTTCCAGCGTGAACTGGCGTTTCGTGCGATTGGTGTCGATGTGGAGTCACAGGCGTGCGGCGGCGTTGTCGATGCGATCGAAGATGGTGATTACGTTCTGGCCGAGGCCTTGGTGCGCAGCCATGTTGATGCGCTGAAGCGCAAGATGCCCACCCCTGATGCAGCGATTTTGGGCTGCACCCATTATCCGTTGATGGAGAACGTGTTCCAAGAAGCACTTGGCCCTGATGTCCGCGTGTTGAGCCAAGCCAATCTGGTCGCCGAAAGCCTTGCCGACTATCTTGCCCGACGTCCAGAGATGATCGGGAAGGGGACAAAGAGCACGTTTCTGACGACAGGTGACCCGAAAAAGGTCTCATCGCGTGCGACGCAGTTCCTGCGGCGTCAGATCACATTTGAATCTGCGTGATTAATTTTTACCTTCACCCGTAACACGTCAACCTGAAAAGGGGAAATCGACCATGACTAAGAACGTCGCCATTTTGGGCGCATCAGGGTACACGGGCGCGGAATTGGTGCGGCTGATTGCGGTCCATCCTGAGATGAAAATCGTTGCGCTTTCGGGGAACTCCAAGGCGGGAATGGCCATGTCCGAGGTTTATCCGCATCTGCGGCATATGGACCTGCCGCGCCTGACGACGATCGAGGATGTCAACTTTGATGACATCGACTTGGTGTTTTGCGCCTTGCCACATGCCACGTCGCAAGAGGTGATCGCCGCGTTGCCTGCGTCGGTGAAAGTGGTCGATTTGTCCGCCGACTTCCGGCTGCGCGATCCTGCCGACTATAAGAAGTGGTATGGTCAGGAGCATGCCGCAGTCGAGTTGCAAAAGACCGCAGTTTACGGTCTCACCGAGTTTTACCGCGAAGAGATCCGCGGTGCGCGTCTTGTGGCGGGAACGGGCTGTAATGCCGCGACAGGCCAATATGCGCTGCGTCCACTGATTGCGGCTGGTGTGATTGATCTCGACCGGATTGTGATTGATCTGCTGGCGGCGGTTTCCGGTGCGGGGCGCGCGTTGAAGGAGAACCTGTTGCATGCGGAGTTGTCGGAAAACGCACATGGCTATGCGATGGGCGGGACCCACCGCCACTTGGGCGAGTTTGATCAAGAGTTCAGTGCGATCGCAGGTCGCCCCGTACGGGTGCAATTCACGCCGCATTTGATCCCTGCAAACCGCGGGATTTTGGCGACGGTCTATGTTGATGGGGACGCAAGAACGATCCATGAGACGCTCGCAAAAGCTTATGAAGCGGAGACCTTTATCAAGGTTCTGCCATTTGGCGAAACCCCTGCGATCAAACATGTTCGTGCCAGTAATTTCTGCCATATCGGTTTGGTTGCTGACCGTATTGGCGGCCGCGCTATGGTTGTGGCGACGCTTGATAACCTGACCAAAGGATCGAGCGGACAGGCGTTGCAGAATGCCAATTTGATGCTCGGCCTTGAAGAGACGGCTGGTCTGATGGCTGCCCCAGTTTACCCATGAACGGCCTCAAGAAAAAGCGGCGCATTCAGGTCATTGTTCTGGCATTTGTCGCGCTGGCCTTGTCGACGGGCCTGATTGGTTATGCCATGCGCGACGGGATCAATTATTTTCGCTCACCCAGCGAAGTGGCGGCTCAACCCCCGTCTCCAAACGAGACCTTTCGGATTGGTGGTTTGGTTGAGGAAGGCTCGATCAAGCGCGGCAATGGGCATGAGGTCTCGTTTGTTGTGACCGATGGCGGGGCCTCGATTCCGGTGACTTACGCGGGTATTCTGCCGGATCTGTTTGCGGAAAAGCAGGGCATGGTCGGGCAGGGTAACCTTGTGAACGGCACCTTCGAAGCTGTTGAAATTCTTGCCAAACATGACGAGACCTACATGCCGAAAGAGGTGATTGACGCGCTGAAGGAGCAAGGGATTTACGTCGAACCGGACGGTGCTGACGCAACCAATTAACGAATTGCACCGCATCTTCGTCTGGATAACGACGAGAGGTGCGCCATGCAAACTGTGCAAGCTATTGCCCAAGATATTCTGGCCCGCGAGGGTGAATATTTGAACGATCCCGATGATCCTGGTGGGGCGACAAACCACGGGGTGACGGTGCACACGATGCGCCGGTTGGGGCTCGATCTGAACGGTGACGGGGTGATCGACGCCGATGACGTCAAGGTTCTGACCGCACAGCGCGCCTTGCAAATTTTCATCGACGAGTATTTTCACAAACCGAAACTGGATCATTTGCCCTCTCCCGTGCAGGCGAGCGTTTTTGACATGTATGTGAACGCGGGCAGCAATGCGGTGAAAATCCTGCAACGCTAGCTCAATCAGATGCGGCTTTCTGTTGCGGTGGACGGAGTGATCGGCCCGCAAACCGCAAAGGCCGCCGCCCAAGCTATGGCCGCAGCCCCCGACCACTTCGTTGATGCCTACGGTATCGCGCGGCGCAATTACTATTACGCGCTCGCCGATGCGCGCAGTGCCAGCCGTAAATATGCCCGCCGAAAAGATGGCGGCAAGGGGGGCTGGATCGCCCGCGCAGAGGTCTTTGTGTCACCGAAATATCATTTAAGTGCAGCCGCACATCAGGAAAGGACCGCAGCATGGGGGTGATTGGACATTTGATGACCTTGGTTTTTGGCGGCAGTCGCAATGGTGTTGTCGAGACGGTCGAGGTCTTTCGTCAAAACGCTGAGAAGGCGGCTGCGCGCGAGACAGATCAACAAGCGGCGGCGCTGACCCAATTTGCGACTGAGTTTGACCGCACTGCACGTGGCGGTTTCGACCGCTTTGTGGACGGGCTAAACCGGTTGCCGCGCCCGCTCCTTGCCTTGGGAACGATCGCCTTGTTTGTCGCCGCGATGGTTGACCCCGAATGGTTCGGGTCCCGTATGGTTGGCGTGGCCTTGGTGCCAGAACCGCTCTGGTGTCTGATGGGCGCGATTGTGAGCTTTTACTTCGGGGCGCGCTATCAGGTTAAGGGGCAGGAGTTTCAGGCGACGATCGCAAAGGCCGTGACCGCTGCGCAGCCCGCGCTGGCGGGACCACCACAGGGTGCGTCTGCGATCGACGCCACAGGCAATGCAGCTTTAATGGATTGGCAGGCCCAAAATGGATCCGCTTGATTTAGAACGTCGGCTGTCGGCGCTGGAAACCCGTAATGCTGTTGACGATGTGCATCGGGGCAATGTCAGCGTGCGGCTGGGAGCGATTGAAGATGCGTTAAGCTGGCTTGTGCGACTGATTATTGGCGGAATACTGATGGCTGTGCTGACCTACGCTGTGCAAGGTGGTTTGGTGGGCTAAGCCTGCGGCGATTTGCGCGGTTCAGTACAAAAACATTTGATCACTCTGATATGTTGTTTGGGTCCATTATCGCGTAAACATTCACCATGTTGAATGAACTTGCACACTTCGCGCTGATTCTCGCTCTCGGGGTCGCACTAGTCCAAATGATCTTGCCAATGGTCGGGGCACCGACGGGCAGGCGATCATGGATGGCAATTGCCGAACCTGCAGCGACCAGCCAAGTCATCTTGGTGGGGTTCTCGTTTGGGGTTTTGATGTGGGCGTTTATCCAGTCGGATTTCTCGCTGGCCTTGGTTTATAACAACTCCCACACGGCCAAACCACTTATCTACAAAATCAGCGGGGTTTGGGGAAACCACGAGGGATCCATGCTTTTGTGGGTGTTTATCCTCACGCTCTTTGGCGCCTCTGCAGCGTGGTTTGGTGGCGGATTGCCGGACCGTTTGCGCGCGCGAGTGCTGTCGGTGCAGGCTGCGATTTCGGTTGCGTTCTATCTGTTCATCTTGCTGACCTCGAACCCGTTTTTACGTCTTGCGGTGCCGCCGCTGAATGGTTTGGACCTCAATCCATTGCTGCAAGACCCCGGTTTGGCGTTTCACCCGCCCTTCCTGTATCTCGGCTATGTTGGCCTGAGCATGTCGTTTTCCTTTGCCGTGGCCGCCCTGATTGAGGGGCGTGTTGATGCGGCTTGGGCTCGTTGGGTGCGCCCTTGGACGCTGGCGGCTTGGATGTTCCTGACTGTCGGCATCGCGCTGGGAAGCTGGTGGGCCTATTACGAGCTTGGCTGGGGCGGTTTCTGGTTTTGGGATCCGGTTGAGAACGCATCGTTCATGCCATGGTTGATTGCGGCGGCATTGCTCCATTCGGCCATCGTGGTCGAGAGGCGCGAGGCGTTGAAAAGCTGGACAGTTTTGCTGGCGATCCTTGCTTTTGGCTTCTCGCTGTTGGGGACATTTATCGTACGTTCGGGCGTGCTGACCTCGGTGCATGCGTTCGCCAACGATCCCGAACGGGGCGTGTTTATCCTGATCATTCTCGGGGTCTTTACGGGCGGCGCATTGACCCTTTACGCCGCGCGCGCAGGCACGCTGGAGGCTAAGGGCATTTTCGGCGCTGTGAGCCGTGAAAGCGGGCTGGTGCTCAACAATATCTTGTTGGCGGTCAGTGCCTTTGTGGTCTTTATTGGCACGATTTGGCCCTTGATTGCGGAGCTTACTTTTGGCCGCACGTTGTCTGTCGGGCCGCCATTCTTTGATGCAGCCTTCACGCCGTTCATGGTTGCGCTGGCACTTGTATTGCCGCTTGGGTCGATGCTGTCATGGAAGCGCGCCTCGCTTGGTAAGGTTTGGAGGCTGGTATGGCCGTTCGCCATTCTGGCGCTTGCGTTGGGGTGCCTCGCTTATGCTATGCAATCCGGCCGCTCGGCCTTGGGGCCGGTCGGCACAGCACTTGGCGCTTGGGCGGTCATGGGCGCGATAGTCGACATGGCGCAGCGGACAGGGCGTGGGAGCATGGGCGACCGTCTGGGCCGCTTGACCCGTTTGCCCGGTGCGGATTGGGGCAAGGCTGCGGCGCATATCGGTTTGGGGATCATGGTCTTTGGCGTGGCGGGCATTACGGCATGGCAGCAAGAAGATATCCGCGTCACGCAAATCGGCGAACGGTTTGACGTTGGCAGCTATTCCTTTGAACTGCGCGACGTGACTGAATTTGACGGTCCGAACTATCGCACGACAATGGGCGAAGTCGCGGTGTTCAAGGGAGAAAGCGACGTAACCGTGCTGTTTCCCGAGAAGCGGTATTACCCCGTCGCGGATATGCCCACCACAGAGGCCGCAATTCGCAACGGGATATTACGCGACATCTATGTGGTGATCGGTGATCCGCAAGACGGCGGTGGATATACCGTCCGCGTGTACATCAAACCCTTTGCTAATTGGATTTGGGGCGGGGCGATGTTGATGGCGCTTGGCGGGCTGTTCTCCTTGATGGACCGCAGGCTGCGCATGGCGGCCGGAGCGGCAAAGCCTGTTCAAAATGCGGTTAAGGCATGATTCGTCTGCTCGTTCTTCTTTGCGCGCTGGCGGGACCTGTCTGGGCGGTCGAGCCATCAGAAATGCTCGCAGACCCTGTGCTGGAAGCGCGGGCGCGCGAGCTTTCGACAGGGCTGCGGTGCCCGATCTGCCGCAACGAGAGCATTGACGAATCCCATGCGGCGCTCTCGAAGGAGCTGCGGATTATCTTGCGCGAACGGATCACAGCTGGCGACACCGATGCGCAAGCCGTCGACTATATGGTGCAGCGTTACGGCGAATATATCCTGCTGAAGCCTATGGCGAACGGGTCCAACTGGCTGCTTTGGGGTGCAGGCCCCGCGATGCTGCTAATGGCACTGGTTTTGGGCGCACTGACGGTGCGGCGTCGCAATGACACCCGCAGTGCAACGCTGAGCGAGGCCGAACAAGCGCGCCTGAATGAAATCTTGCGCGACTGACGCTCCGTCGCGCTTTGCCTTGCCATTTGCCAAGTTAAAATGGCTGCAACTTTTAGAGGTGCGGCACATGGACTATCAAACACTTACTCTAGACATCCAAAGCGGCGTTGGCGTCATCACGCTTAATCGACCCGACGTGATGAATGCGCTCAATAAGCAGATGCGCATTGAGATCACGCAAGCGGTGAAGACGGCCGAAGCGACGGCACGTTGCATTGTGTTAACAGGGGCAGGGCGCTCGTTTTGTTCGGGCCAGGATCTCAGCGACAGCGGCGTCAGTGCGTCGCTCGATTTTGAGGGCACGTTGCGGGACGAATATGTCCCGATGCTCAAATCGATCTTCGACTGTAAGGTCCCGACGATATCGGCTGTGAACGGCCCTGCGGCAGGGGCTGGCGCCAATCTGGCGCTGGCGGCAGATGTGGTGATCGCCTCTGAGGACGCCTTCTTTTTGCAGGCCTTCACGCGGATCGGATTGATCCCAGATGCGGGGGGCACCTATTGGTTGCCGCGCCAGATCGGCTCTGCGCGGGCCATGGGGGCAGCACTATTTGCGGATAAGATTAGCGCCAGACAAGCAGCGGAGTGGGGCATGATTTACGAGGCCATTCCCGCCCCCGAATTTGCGGCCTATTGGCAGGCGCGGGCAGGGCATTTGGCCAAAGGTCCGACGGCGGCCTATGCACATCTCAAGACGGCGATCCGCACGTCATTTGACCATACGCTCGACGAGCAATTGGCCTTGGAGGCAAAATTGCAGGGCAAATGTGGCGTGACCCACGACTTTATGGAAGGGGTTACGGCCTTTTTGGAAAAACGCCCTGCGGCCTTTAAGGGGCAGTAGCGCGGCGTTTGCCGATCTCGGCGATGAGCGTGCGGGCGGCTTGAGGCGGCGCGCGCTCAATGCGGCGGTAAATTTTGCCATCCAGAGTCCGGGTCAATAGCTTGTGGTCGATGAGCGAGCGCCGCAAAAGCGGATGGTCACCAAAGCCGTGACCTGCCTTTAAGACCGCGTTGATCTCTTTTTCGGAGAGATCGAGGTTGGCAGGAAACTGGACCCAGAATGCGAAGAGGCATAGCCCTTGAGTTGTCGTCTGCTTGGGCCAATGCACCATGATACCCGGCGGATCAAAGGCGCGCAGCGCTTTGGTCAATTGCGGGTAGCTGGTCTGCGGTTTACTGGCTTTGAGGTGCTGGTGATTGTCGTAACCCGCAGCTTTTGAGATGGCCGAGAGCAGGCTTGCATGACTGGGGATCGCGTCACGCGACAAAAGATCAGCTCGTAAGGCCTTGGTGAATTGAGATAAATCAGGAATGGTCAGCGAAATGACATCGCGTGTCATGGGCGTGGTCCTTTTCCGTCGTCGGTCCGATTGTGGTGATGGTCGCCCTTGTCGTCCGACTGAAATCATTCAGAGCCGTTTCGATGCCAATGACAGGTTTAGCGTGCCCCATTTGGGGCGGCGACGCCTCGGTGAACTGCGATCCGTGGGCGTAGTGGAGCGTGCAGAAGTGTGGGGATCAAGCGGGGCGCGGCAGCGCGAGGTAGACGCTATCGGACCAGACACCGTTGATGAAGAAAGTGTTCTTGGCGCGGTGTGTTTCTTGAAACCCTAGCTTTTTCAAACAATTGACCGAGGCGGTGTTTTCGGGATCAGCGTCTGCGGTCAGTTGTTGGACCTTGGAGACAGCAAAGAGATGCGGAATGATCGCGCCCATGGCTTCAGTCACGATACCTAGCCGCCAATAGTCAGGATGCAGGATGAAGCCGACCTCGTCGGGTTTATGCATGCCGGCCGTGCCAATGACGCGTCCGTCCATTTCAATCACGAAATAGACCAGACGATCCGTCGCCCCCGCGATCATGCGGGTCAGCTTTTCTTGGGTCACGGTAGGGGTCTCGTGGGGGGTGGTGGACCAATACCGCATCGCCCGCGGGTCAGAATAGATTGCAAACATATCCTGCAAATCACCCTGCCGCGCGGCGCGCAGTATGAGGCGGTCTGTCTGGAGCATCACAAGAATAGGGCCGCGACATCGCGGCCCATTCTATTAGCGCTTTTCGATATCGACATAGTCGCGTGTGGTCTCGCCCAGATACAACTGGCGTGGACGACCGATTTTGAGTTGTGGATCGGCAAGCTGTTCTTTCCACTGGGAAATCCAGCCCACTGTCCGCGCTACGGCAAAGACCGGAGTGAACATGGATGTGGGGAAGCCCATGGCCTCAAGGATGATGCCCGAATAGAAATCGACGTTCGGGAACAGCTTTTTCTCGGCGAAATACGGATCGGCCAGCGCCTGACGCTCCAGCTCTTTGGCGACCTGCAGGATCGGGTTGTTTTCGACACCCAAAAGTTCAAGGACCTCGTCGGCGGATTGCTTCAGCACGGTCGCGCGTGGATCGAAGTTTTTGTAAACGCGGTGGCCAAAGCCCATCAGGCGGTAGCTGTCATTCTTGTCTTTCGCACGTGCGATAAACTCTGGAATGCGGTCAACCGTGCCAATTTCCTTGAGCATTTCGAGGCAGGCTTGGTTCGCGCCACCATGCGCGGGGCCCCAAAGACAGGCGATACCCGCAGCGATACAGGCGAAAGGGTTCGCGCCAGAGGAAGAGGCGAGGCGCACCGTCGATGTGGAAGCGTTCTGCTCGTGGTCGGCGTGCAACGTAAAGATCCGGTCCATCGCGCGGGCAAGCACCGGGTTCACATGGTATTCTTCGGCTGGCACCGAGAAGCACATGTGCAAGAAGTTCGCCGCGTAATCCAGATCATTGCGTGGATAAACAAAGGGTTGGCCGATAGAATATTTATAAGCCATCGCCGCAATCGTCGGCATCTTCGCAATCAAACGGATCGAGGCAACCTCGCGCTGATGCGGGTCGTCGATGTCAGTCGAATCGTGGTAGAAGGCCGACATCGCCCCAACAACGCCCACCATTGTGGCCATCGGGTGCGCATCGCGACGGAAACCGCGGAAGAACATATGCATTTGCTCGTGGATCATCGTGTGACGGGTGACGAGCGTTTCAAATGCTTCAAGCTGGTCTGCGTCGGGCAATTCACCATAAAGCAGCGCGTAGCACACTTCGAGATAATGGGATTGTCCAGCCAACTGGTCGATCGGATAGCCGCGGTGCAAGAGTTCGCCCTTGTCGCCGTCAATAAAGGTGATCGTGCTGTCGCAAGCCGCCGTCGAGGTGAAGCCCGGATCATATGTAAAGACGCCCGCCTGCGCATAAAGCTTGCGGATATCAATCACATCGGGGCCTGCGGTCGGTGAGAAGATGGGCAATTCATAGGACTGACCATCAATTGTCAGCGTCGCGGTTTTCGTAGATTCTGCCATGTTCATTTCCCAAAGTAAGCCGCAAACCGTTCTGGTTCGCGGGTGTCAAATTCTGTCTCCCCTTTCGTTAACGATGAATCGTAACGAAATGGTTTCAGTCGCTGGCATCTGTCAATCGCGCGATCGTTTCTTGCCGACCGAGAACCAACATCATGTCAAATATGCTCGGAGATACGGGGCGCCCCACAAGTGCCGCCCGAAGCGGCCCTGCGAGCTTGCCAAGTTTCATATCGTGGTTCATCGCCACCTCTGAAACAACCGCCTCTAGCGTTTCTCGATCCCAGCTAGCATTTTGCAGCTGCGGCGTCAATTCCGACAGTATACCACGGAATACATTAGTCAGCATCGCCTGAGCCTTCTCATCAGGTGCAATCGGCCGTGATGTGAGGATAAACTCTGCTTTTTCAATGAGTTCTGGGAATGTCTTGGATCGTTCCTTTAGGCAATATAGCGCATCAAGGACGCCATTAGACTGGGCCTCTGTCAAAGGTGCGGCCCCCGTTGCCGCAAGGAAGCCCTTCAATTCATGCAGCAGTGCAGCATCATCGGCGATCGCCATATGCTGTCCGCAGATATTCTCGAGCTTCTTGGTGTCAAACCGTGCGGGTGATTTGCCGATGCCGCTGAGATCGAACCATTCGCGGGCTTGCGCGTCGGTGAAGAATTCATCGTCGCCGTGGCTCCAGCCTAAACGGGTCAAATAGTTCCGCATGCCTGCCGCAGGATAGCCGAGGGCCTGATATTCGGCGGCCCCAGTTGCGCCGTGCCGTTTCGAAAGCTTCTTGCCATCGGGGCCATAGATCAGTGGGATATGTGCCAAAACAGGTTTGGGCCAGCCCATCGCCTCGTAAATCAGGTTTTGCCGGAACGCGTTGGCGAGGTGGTCGTCGCCGCGCACGACATGGGTGACGCCCATATCGTGATCGTCCACCACCACGGCGAGCATATAGACCGGGGTGCCGTCCGAGCGCAGCAGAATCATATCGTCGAGCTGGTCGTTGGACCACGTCACATCGCCTTGCACCTCGTCGTGCAGCGTCGTTGTGCCCTCCCGCGGCGCCTTGAGGCGGATCACGAAGGGCAGATCAGGATGCTCGGCGGCGGGAACATCGCGCCAAGGCGAGCGGTAGAGCGTGGAGGTTTTCTCGGCACGGGCCGTTTCGCGGAAGGTCTCGATTTCTTCCTGCGTGGCGTAACATTTATAGGCGTTGCCGTCGGCAAGCATTTGGTTGGCGACCTCGGCATGGCGGGCCGCACTCTCATACTGGCTTGTCGGTTCGCCGTCCCAGTCAAGGCCGAGCCATGTCAGCCCGTCCAGAATGGCTTGGCGGTTTTCATCCGTCGAGCGGGTCCGGTCGGTGTCTTCGATGCGCAACAAAAACTTGCCGCCACGTCCGCGGGCGTAAATCCAGTTGAACAAGGCCGTGCGGGCGCCGCCAATATGGAGCGCGCCTGTCGGTGACGGAGCAAAGCGGGTGACGACTGGCGTTTGTGACTGCGGCGAATGTGACATGAATCTACCCTAATTAACCTCTTGTTCATCATCATAAACGAATGATGACTGGTGTGATGCGGGGATACTAAGGCTAGGGGCGCAAGACAAGTGCAGGCACTC
This sequence comes from Yoonia sp., assembly GCA_029252195.1. Classification (GTDB taxonomy): domain Bacteria; phylum Pseudomonadota; class Alphaproteobacteria; order Rhodobacterales; family Rhodobacteraceae; genus Yoonia. The sequence continues at coordinate 24,194 of JAQXBV010000092.1, read as the reverse complement.
GCGAAGATTGAAAATGCCTTGCTCGCGCAGCGCGGGCAGTTGTTTTGCTGGGTGCCCGTTTGCCTTGGGATCGGGATCGGCGGCTATTTCGGGCTGCCGATTGAGCCGGACATTTTGTTTTGCGTGGCGATGCTCCTCCCGTTTGGGGTGATCTATGCGCTGTCACGGATTGTGAAGGTCTCAGCGGCGCCGCTATTGGTCGCACTTTGCATTATCGGCGCGGGCGCGGGCCTTGCGAAGTTTCGGAGTGAGCATGTGGCCGCTCCCGTGCTTGGGTTCCGCTATTACGGGCCGATCGAAGGACGGATCGTGAATATCGACCGCTCTGGCAGCGACGCCGTGAGATTAACGCTTGATCAGGTGAAGCTGGCGCGGATGTCGCCTGAGAAAACACCCGCGCAAGTGCGGATATCGTTGCATGGCGAGGCTGTTCCAGAGACGATTACCCCTGCTGATATCGTGATGACGACAGGGCATCTGTCGCCACCCTCTGGCCCGGCCGAGCCCGGAGGCTTTGATTTTCAACGACATGCGTGGTTTTTGGAGATTGGCGGTGTCGGCTATAGCCGTAACCCTGTGGTGCGGCTTGCCGCCGCGAAACCAAGCGGGGTCCGGTTGTGGATTTTCAGCCAGCGCGTGGCGCTGTCGCGGGCCGTGCAGGCGCAGATCGGCGGTGAGGCGGGCGCTTTTGCCGCCGCGATTATGACAGGGGATCGGTCAGCGATGTCGCAACAGACCATCACAAACCTGCGGGCTACCAATCTTGCACATTTGCTGGCCATCTCGGGGCTGCATATGGGGCTGTTGACGGGCTTCGTCTTTGCAGTTCTCCGCTTTGGGCTGGCATTGATCCCTTGGGTCGCGCTTCGAGTTCCGACCAAGAAAGTCGCCGCCGTTGTCGCGCTTGTGATTGGTGGGGCGTATCTTGCACTTTCAGGGGCCAGCGTGGCGACAGAGCGGGCCTATATCATGGTGGCTGTTATGCTTGTGGCCGTCCTGCTTGACCGGCGGGCGTTGACGCTGCGCGCAGTGGCGATGGCCGCGACGGTCGTGCTGATCTTGCAACCCGAAGCCCTCGTTGGTCCGGGGTTTCAGATGTCTTTCGCCGCGACAACCGCGTTGGTGCTTGTGTTCGGGCAAATGCGGCGCTTTGAGACACAGCAACTGCCCAAATGGGCGCGGGTGGTTTTGTCGGTGGTTTTGTCCTCTGCGGTGGCAGGCTTTGCCACGGCGCCCTATGCCGCGGCTCATTTTAACCAATTCGCACATTATGGTCTGGTGGCCAATATCCTGAGCGTTCCTCTTATGGGTCTTGTCGTGATGCCTGCCTCGGTGCTTGCGGTGTGCTTTGCGCCGATCGGAGGGTGGGCCGTCGGTCTTTGGGTGATGGAAAAGGGGCTGCTGTGGATTCTCTATGTGGCCGAGCGTGTGGCTGCGATCGAAAATGGCGTTGGACATATTGGAGCGCCCCATGGATCCGTTCTACCGATCCTGACTTTGGGTTTGCTTTGGCTGGCGCTCTGGCAAGGTAAGGCGCGTTTCGCGGGCCTTGCCGTTACGCTCGTGGCTTTGGGCATTTGGGCGCAAAGCACGCGGCCCGCGATACTGGTTGCGGATAATGGCGGATTGATTGGCGTGATGGGGCCGGAGGGGCGGGCGCTTTCCAAGGCCAAAGGCAGCAGTTTCGTGGTAGGGATATGGCTTGAAAACGACGGCAACCCCGTGCCGCAAGAGGTCGCAGCCAAGCGGGAGGGGATCACGCAAGACGCGCGCGTATCGACCGCAATCTTGGGCAATTGGACGATCCTTCAGGTCACTGGCAAAACCGCGCTGGAAAGCCTTGATGGTTGCGCAGGGGCAGACGTGTTGATTGCGAGTGTGGAAGACAAAAGCGAGCGCCCTTGTTTGACCTATGATCTGATCGCTTTTCGCGACACAGGGGCCTTGGCGATTGATCTCGACGAGGCAGGCAATCTTGTGGTTTCAACGGCGTCCGATGCCGCGGGGGCACGCCCTTGGAACACATCCAAGGGCGACCGCCTCTCAAGTCAGACTTTAACGCGCGTCGCGGTGTTCGACGGTCAGGAATAATTCCGGATCAGACCGACCAAGCGGCCTTGCACTTTCACTTGATCGTCGCGGTAAATCTGCGCCGACATGGAAGAGTTTGCAGGTTCGAGCGCGATTGTACTGCCAGTTTGGCGGAACCGCTTGAGTGTCGCTTCCTGATCCTCGACCAAGGCCACCACAATATCGCCGTTCGAGGCGTTCTGTGTTTCGCGGATCACCACGATATCACCGTCGTTGATCCCAGCCTCAATCATCGAGTCGCCGCGCACCTCAAGGGCGTAATGCGACCCTTGCCCAAGCATGGATTGCGGCACGGCAATATTGTGCGAAATCTCGGAGATTGCGGCAATCGGCGTACCCGCCGCGATCCGCCCCATCACCGGCAGCTCAATCGCCGCTATTTCAACGGAAATCGCCTTTGGTGGGGTGGATTCGGGCCGATCCCCGTCAATCACCCGTGGTTTGAAGCCTGCCTTGGCTTGCATCGAATCGGGTAGCTTTACGATTTCCAAGGCCCGCGCGCGATGTGCCAGACGGCGGATAAACCCGCGCTCCTCAAGGGCCGTAATCAGCCGATGAATTCCCGATTTCGAGCGCAGATCAAGCGCCTCTTTCATCTCGTCAAACGACGGTGGCACCCCATCACGCTGCACCCGCTTGTGGATGAACTCCAAAAGATCGAGTTGTTTCTTCGTCAGCATGGCCGGCTCCCGATATATGTTGCGCGTTTTGCATATGTTCTACGCATGTTCTTGCTTTGTGTCAACTCTTAGGGCGCACTTTAGAGACGAATGATCTCCATGCGATCATCTGGCAGCCGCGCGCCTTCAAGTGGGGGGCGGATGGCAAGGCAGTTGGCCTGTGCGAGGACTGTCAAAAGGGCACTGTCCTGTCGGTCAAAGATGGTCAGATCGCCATGATCAACGCGCGCGCGCATATAATGTTCGCGGGGCCCGTTGGTGCCGATCGGATGGGTCAGCCTGACGGTCTCGCGTGGTGCAGCGGCTGCGCCGAGGCCAAGCATTTTGCGCAGGACGGGCACCACAAAGATATGGCCGCAAACCATTGCTGAAACGGGGTTTCCAGGCAATCCGATCATCGCGGCCCGCCCAATGCGCCCTGCCATCAGCGGCTTGCCCGGGCGCATCGCGACCTTGTAAAACGCGCGCGACATGCCCTTGGCGGCGGCAACCGCGCCGACCAAGTCGTGATCGCCCACCGACGCCCCGCCGATGGTAATGATCAGGTCTGCATCGGCGGCCAGATCAAACGCCAGCGCCAATGATGCGTGGGTATCGCGGGCAATCGGCAAAAGCCGCACCTCAGCGCCATGCGCCCGCAAGAGCGCCTCAAGCCCGTAGCTATTGGAGGCAATGATCTGATCGGGGGCGGGCACCTCGCCCGGTTGGACAAGCTCGTCGCCTGTCGCAATAATCGCAACTATCGGCTTTCTGGTCACGGGAACCGAAGCAATGTTCATCGCCGCAAGCAAGGCGATATCAGCGGGCCCGAGGCAGCGCGGCGCTGCGATCATGTCGCCATTGCGAAAGTCGGCGCCCGCTGGCCGCACATAATGGGCGCTGTCGAGCGTGTCACCAAGGGTAATGCTCTCGCCCTCACGTGTCACATCTTCTTGGATCACAACGCGGGTGGCACCAGCGGGCAAGGGCGCACCCGTAAAGATGCGCAGCGCCTCGCCGCGCTTGAGTGTGCCCGCGAACCCGTGTCCCGCAGCCGCCTCGCCAATGACCTGCAAGATAGCGCCTGATGTCGTATCCTCGGCATGTGCCGCATAGCCATCCATCGCAGAGGCCGCAAACGGCGGCTGGTCGCGGGTTGCGAAAACATCTTCGGCCAGAACGCGGCCGCTGGCATGGCGCAACGAGACGCGCTCGACGGGCAAAACCTCTACGAGATCAAAGAGATGGGCGAGGGCCTCGGCGGTGGAGATCATGGGTTTTCAAATCGCCCTGATTTGCCGCCGTCTTTGAGCGTCACCTTTATGCCGCCGATTTCCATGTCTTTCTGCACCGCTTTGACCATGTCGTGCACAGTGAGGGCCGCGACAGACACTGCCGTCAGTGCTTCCATTTCGACGCCTGTCTGGCCCGTGGTCTTGACTGTGGCGGTGATCCGCACGCCGGGCAAGGACGCGTCGGGGGTTAGATCGACGGTGACTTTCGTGATGGGCAGCGGATGGCACAGCGGGATCAACTCGGCGGTCTTCTTGGCGCCCATAATCCCTGCCAGACGGGCCACGCCCAGCACGTCCCCCTTGGCCGCGCGGCCTTCGGTAACCAGCGCCAGTGTCCGGGCCGTCATCGTGATATGGCCCTCGGCCACAGCGATCCGTGATGTGACCGGCTTTTCAGACACATCCACCATATGCGCCTGTCCGGCCTCGTCAAAATGGCTCAGTTTCCCGCTCATCACATCGCCCTTTCGGTCAGGGGATTGGCAAGCAGTGTGCGTGTTGCATGGGTCACATCCTCTTGGCGCATCAAGCTCTCGCCAATCAGGAAGGCGCGTGCGCCGTAGCGGGCCATATCGGCCAGATCGGCGGGCGTGGACAGCCCGCTTTCGCAGACAATCAGACGGTCGGTAGGGACCATCCGCGACAAGGTGCGGGTGGTATCCAAGCTGGTCTCAAAGGTCTTGAGATTGCGGTTATTGATCCCCATGAGCGGGGATTTCAGCAGGCTTGCGCGCTCCAGTTCAGGGGCGTCATGGACCTCAAGCAGCACATCCATACCCCAAGAAAACGCAGCCTCTTCAAGCTCTTGCGCTTGGGCATCGCTGACCGAGGCAAGAATGATCAAGATGCAATCGGCGTTCAGGGCGCGGGCCTCGGCGACCTGATAGGTGTCATACATGAAATCCTTGCGCAGGGCGGGCAGGGATGTGGCCGCGCGCGCGGCAACCAGATAGCTGTCGTCGCCTTGAAATGACGGGCCGTCGGTCAGCACGGACAGACAGGTCGCGCCGCCATCCTCGTAAGCCCTCGCCAAAACGGGCGGGTCGAAATCGGCGCGGATCAGGCCCTTTGACGGGCTGGCCTTTTTGACCTCTGCGATCAGGCCGTAGCCCTCGCGGGATGCCTCAAGCAAGCGTTCCGCAAATCCGCGTACAGGGCTTGCCTCGCGGGCGCGGGCCTCGACCTCTGCAAGCGGCACGGCCGCTTTGCGCGCGGCGACATCTTCGAGCTTATAGGCTTTGATTTTATCGAGAACGTTCATGCTTTACCTTGTGTAATCAGGGCGAGTTTTTCGACGCAAGCCAGCGCCTTGCCGCTATCAATGCTCATCCGTGCAAGTTCAACGCCTTCGGGCAAAGAGCTCACCTTATCTGCAACCATCAGAGCGGCGGCGGCATTGAGCAAAACCGCATCGCGGTAGGCGTTCTTTTCGCCGTTCAAAAGCGCACGGAAGGCCACACCATTCTCTGCGGGGGTGCCGCCCAGAATATCCCTGAATGGATGCACAGGCAGGCCTGCATCCTCGGGGTGGACTTCACGGCCGGTGATTTTGCCATTCTCCAAAACGGCAACTTGCGAGGCGGCGGAAATCGCCAGCTCATCCGTACCGTCGCCACCATGCACAAGCCACGCTTTTTCAGACCCAAGCGCGAGCAGCGTTTCGGCCATTGGAAAGATCAGATCGACCGCAAATGCGCCAGTCAACTGGCGTTTGACACCGGCAGGGTTGGTCAGCGGGCCGAGGATGTTGAAGATCGTCTTGCAGCCCAATTCTTGGCGCACGGGCATCACATGTTTGATCGCAGGGTGGTGCATCGGTGCCATCATAAAGCCGATACCAGCTTCCGCCAGCGCGCGTTCGACCACTTCAGGACCGACCATCACATTGACACCCATCTGCGCCAGCGCATCTGCCGCGCCAGACAAGGACGAGAGGTTCTTGTTGCCATGTTTGGCCACCGGCACGCCTGCGCCTGCCACAACAAAGGCGGTCGCGGTCGAGATGTTGAGCGTCCCTTTGCCGTCGCCGCCGGTGCCCACGATATCCATCGCACCCCCGGGCGCTTTCACGGGCAGACATTTGGACCGCATCACGGCAGCGGCGGCGGCATATTCCGAGACGGATTCGCCGCGCGCCCGCATCGCCATCAGAAGACCGCCCATTTGGGCTGGAGTCGCGGTGCCGTTGAACAATTCCTCGAACGCCATTTCGGCTTGCGCACGCGACAACGGCCCCTCGGAGGCCGCGTAAATCAGGGGCTTCATTGCGTCACTCATGCCGGCACCTTCAGCGTATCTGTGAAGTTTTTCAAAAGCTGATGACCGTGCTCGGAGGCGATGCTTTCGGGGTGAAATTGCACGCCGTGGATCGGGAGCGTCTTGTGTTGCAGACCCATGATGGTGCCATCCGACAGCTCGGCGGTGATCTCAAGGCAATCGGGCAGGCTTGCGCGCTCCACGATGAGCGAATGATAGCGGGTTGCCTCAAACGGGTTTGGCAAATCTTTGAAAAGGCCTTTGCCTGTGTGATGCATCGTGCCCATTTTGCCGTGCACGATCTCGCCTGCGCGCACCACCTTGCCGCCAAAGGCCTCGCCAATTGTCTGGTGTCCAAGGCACACGCCAATCAGCGGCGTCTTGGTCTCGGCGGCTGCCGCCGTCAGCGCAAGGCAAATGCCCGCCTGCGCAGGATCGCAAGGGCCGGGCGAGAGCATAATCCCCGCCGGATTCATCGCCATGGCCTCTTGCACGTCGATGGCATCGTTGCGTCGGACGATGACGTCGGTGCCCAATTCTCCGAGGTAATGCACAAGGTTATAGGTGAAACTGTCGTAATTATCGATCAAAAGCAGCATGTCTTCGCCTAGCGTTGTCAATTAGGGGCTACCGATCCCTTACTGGGTAAAGGTATAGTAAGACCTACATGGGCCGACTGACAGGGCAGCGTCAAGGTCGGTCTGACAAAAGCAAGGGGACTATTGCGTGCTACGAGGGTTATTTTCTGGTGGATTGATGGGATTGGTCGTAGGGGGCGCGACATTGACAGTGGCCTCATTGGCAACTGAGCAGCCCGCAGGCAACACCCCGCCAGCACCGCCGCAAGTCACAGCACCCGTCGCGACGGAGGCCGGGGGCGACCAGATGCAAGCGCCACAAGAGGTTGCCGCCCAATCCGACACTGTGCCAGTCGAGCCGAACGCCGCGCCACGCGTGGCCACGCCACAGGTTGAGGTGACCCAGCCGCAGATGGACACGAACCCTGCGGATGTCCCCGCTGCCGTTGTACTTTCCGAGACTTTGGCCAGCCCCGAAGCGGCGCCAAATCCGCCTGAACTGATGGCCGAGGCAGAAGAGCCTGTCTTGCCCAATCCCCAGTCCATGGCCCCACAAGTGCCTGTGAATGAACAAGATTTATCAGTATCCACGACGCCTGCGGCCCCTTTGGAGGCCGAACCAGAGGCAGTCGTTGCCCTGGTCGAGGACGTGCCTGCCGAGGTTCCGACCATTGATATCCCCGTGCCGGTCCCTGCGCCCGTCGCACAGGCGGCTCCAACCGACGCGCCTTCGGCTCCGGCTGTTTTGACCTTGCCCAATGCCACTGCGATGCCGTCTGGCGACGCGACGATCAAGGTCAACCGTGTGATCACCTCTGAGCCTGAAGAGGCATCGGAGGCGCCCGAGGCGGCGCCTGTCCCTGATGATGCGCCTGCGATTGTACGGTATGCGGCGGATTTTCAGAATCTCGAGAACAAGCCCTTGATGTCGATTATCCTTTTGGATGACGGAATCATGAAGGGCGCTGACACGGCGCTGAAAAACTTACCGTTCCCCGTGACAGTGGTCCTTGACCCGTCGTCGCCCGATGCGGCCCAAAAGATGGGAGCATATCGCGCGGCAGGCATAGAGGTGGGCGTGCGGTCGGCCCTGCCTGCTGGGGTGTCTCCCTCAGATGTTCAGATCGCGTTTGAGGCGAGCTTCGGGGCCCTCAGCGAGACCGTCCTTTTGTTTGATGCAGGCAATGGCGGCATGCAGAGCGACCGTGCTGTAACCGAGCAGGCATTGTCTATCCTATCCAAAGACGGGCGCGGATTGGTGAGTGTTTCCAGTGGTTTAAATTCCTCGATGCGCGAGGCAGATAAGGCTGGCGTGCCTGCCGGCGTGATCTACCGCGACTTGGACGGGCAGGGCCAAGATGCCCGCAACATCCGTCGCTTCATGGATCAGGCCGCCTTTCGCGCGCGGCAGGAAAATGGTGTGATCTTGCTGGCCCGTATCCGCCCCGATACGATTTCCGCGCTTCAACTTTGGGGCACGGCAAACCGCGCTGGCCAAGTCGCCTTGGCCCCCGCATCGGCAATTCTGACCCGCGATTAAAAGCGGGCAGCGCGGCGATGCCCCTGATCGCCTAGCTGTTGCCGGTGCGGAACATTGCGGCGTCCGCCGCTGCCTTGCGGATCGCGTTGGATTTATGCACGGTCTCTTGATACTCGGCTTCGGGGTCGCTGTCATAGACAACGCCACCACCCGCTTGGATATAAAGCTTCTCGTCTTGCAGCACGGCTGTCCGCAGCGCGATGCACATATCCATGTCGCCATTGGCCGAGAAGTACCCACAGCCGCCGCCATAAACGCCGCGCTTTTCGGGTTCCAATTCGTCGATGATCTCCATCGCGCGGACCTTGGGCGCGCCCGATACGGTGCCTGCAGGCATGCCCGCGAAGAAAGCGGAAAGCGCGTCTTGATCATCGGCCAATTCGCCCACGACGTTGGACACGATGTGCATAACGTGGGAATAGCGCTCGACGATGAATTGCTCGGTTGGTTTGACCGTGCCGATCTTGGAGACCTTGCCCGTGTCATTACGCCCGAGGTCTAGCAACATCAGGTGCTCGGCGAGTTCCTTTTTATCGGCCATCAGGTCAAGCTCGTTGGCCTTATCCTCGGCAGGGGTGGCCCCGCGTGGCCGCGTGCCTGCGATCGGGCGGATGGTGACTTCCTTGCCGAAGACCCGCACGAGGATTTCTGGGCTTGCGCCGATGACCTGAAAGCCGCCGAAGTTAAAGAAAAACATGAACGGCGAGGGGTTCGTGCGCCGCAAGGAGCGATAAAGCGCGAAGGGTGGCTCGCGGTACTCTTGGGTCCAGCGTTGGCTTGGCACAACTTGAAAGATGTCGCCTGCGCGGATGTAGTCCTTGGCCTTTTCTACGGCAGCGAGATAGCCGTCATGGGTAAAGTTTGACACAGGCGGCGAGGCCTCATGTGCCTCCGACAGGGTGCGATGCGCGGGCAGGGGGCGGTCAAGGGCGCGGGTGGCGTCCATCACCCGCTCGGCGGCTTGGGCATAGGCCGCTTTAGCGGAAAGGCCCGAATTGGCCCAAGCGGGGGCAACAAGGATCACGTCGCCTTTGACGCCGTCAAGCACTGCGACCACCGAGGGGCGCAGCATCATGGCGTCGGGCAGGCCAAGCGGATCGGGGTTCACATCGGGCAGGTGCTCGACCAGACGGATCATATCGTAGCCCAAGTAGCCGAACAGGCCAGCAGAGGCGGCAGGCAGATCGGCAGGCAGGTTGATTTTGCTCTCGGCGATCAGCCCGCGCAATGCGGTTAGCGGATCGGTGTCGATATCGGTAAAGGCCGCGTCGTCAAAGCGCGCGTTGCGGTTCACGCGGTTGGTGGTGCCACGACATTCCCAGATCAGATCGGGGTTCATGCCGACGATGGAATAACGCCCGCGCACCTCGCCGCCCGTGACAGATTCCAGCATAAAGGCGTTTTTGCCAGCATCCGCGAGCTTGAGCATCAGCGAGACAGGGGTGTCCATATCGGCGGCGAGCCGTGCGTAGACGACTTGGTTTTCGCCAGCGTCATAGCCACGCGCGAAGTTGTCGAAATCAGGAAGAAGAGCCATAGTGTTCGCTTATTGAAGTTGGGCGTGCACGGCGTTGAGTGCGGCCTGATTGATGTTCACGTCTGTGCGGGCTTGCACTGATGCGGCAAAGGCCTCGAAAAGATCTTGGCTGATGCCTGCGGCGGCGGTTTGGGCTGCGGCCTCTTTTTCGGCGGCGGTTTGCGCGTCGTTTTCGTCAGGTGGGGTCACGCTGTCGAGGCGCACCAAGAGCACGCTTGTGCCGTTGTCAATCACCTTGACCTCGCCCGTCGCCATCGCAAAGACATCCGTGAGGAAGCTGGGCGACGTGCCCTCGACATACCCGCGGCGGGTCAGAGCAGGCTCTTTCTTTTCGGCCAGACCAATGGTGTCAAAGGCGGTCAGTGGCAGGATTTCCTTTGCCGTTTCAGCGGCTTGCGCAAGAAGGGCGGTTTGCTCTGCTTGCGCTGTCCAGCCAGCCTTCACACCGTCCATGACGCCCGCTATCGGGCGGACTGAGGGGGCCGTGATCTTGTTGAGCCGCATGGCAAAGATGTCGCCGTCTGGCAAGTCCACAAGCGTCGGATAGTCGCCTTCCTTAACGGCCTCCGCCGCTGCGCGGAATTCTTCATAGGCCGCGATCCCGTCATGGGTGTCGATGCTCCATGCAATCTCGCCAAGTTCCATATCTGTCTGTTCGGCGAGGTCTTCGAGTTTGGCGCCGCCTGCCAGCAGATCGTTGATCTTGTCACGGCTGTCGTCGATCACGCGGCGGGCGCGGGCGGCGGCAAGCTCGATGCGCAGGTCGTCTTGCGCGTCTTCAAAGGCGACTTCTTCGGCTGCCAAAACAGCGTTCATCCGAAACAATGCAGGCCCGAGCGTGGTGTTGAGTGGCCCGACCACATCGCCCGCCGTGGCTGCAAAAACGGCGTCCGCATTTGTGCCAAGGTCGTCACGCGAGACATCGCCAAGGTCCACGTCAGACAGCTCAAGGCCACGGTCTGCGACCAGTTGATCAAAGTCGACAGTGTCGCTCAGGGTTGCCTTGGCAGCTTCGGCGGCAGCCGTATCGACAAACACAAGCCGCTCAACCAAGCGCCGCTCTGGCACCATGAAATCGTTAATCCGCTCTTGGTAAAGATCGCGCAGGGCTTGCTCGTCGATCTCGATGTTGTCCTGGATCATATCGGGGATCAGCCACGCATAGGTGATGTCACGCTCTTCAGGCTTGGTGAAATCCTCTGGATGCGCGTCGTAATAGGCCTGCAAATCGGCCTCTGTCGCGCCTGCGAGCGGCGCGGTCAGGTCTGCGGCAGTGAGCGTTGCATAGGTGATGGCGCGTGCTTCACCGACGAATTGGCTGAGCGCTTCGGCATAGGCTTGTGGGGCAGGTACGCCGCCGACGACGGCCCCTTGCAGCAGGGTGCGCGCAATATCTTCGCGGATGCTCGTTTCGTATTCGGCTTCCGAGATGCCCGATTGCGACAGCGCAAAGCGGTAAGCCTCGCGGTCAAAATCGCCACTCAGCCCTTTGAATGCGGGCACGCGCAGCACCTCGTCACGCACGCGGCCGTCGCCGACCGAAATCCCTAGCGCGCCCGCCTCGTTGTCGAGGGTGCGCCGTGTCACGATCTGCTCCAGAACGGCCTGATCAAGCCCAAGCGCCTGCGCTTGCTGAAACCCGATCGGCGTGCCGACTTGTGCCCCAAAGGCCTGCAATTGCTCGCTTAACGCGCGCTGATACCGCAGCACCGAAATCGGCTTGTCACCCATGGTGCCAATGTTGCGGATATTGCCGGAAAGCCCGCCTGTCCCAAAGCCCAAAAGGCCCACGACCAACAGGCCCATGATGATCCAGAGGAAATACCGGTTTTTGCTTTTGGTCGCCATGTTTTGGTGCCTTATCCGCGAAGTTCGATTGTGCCCGGCAAGGGGCGTCGCAAAATGGATAGGGCGCAAACCCATCAGGTGCAAGGGGATGGCTTGGTTTGAGCCCCCACGGATGCGTGAAAATTGCTTGAAAGCGCGGTGACGGGGCGGCGGAGTTCTGCTTGTGGCCCATTGTTTGCGCCGCTATGGCATTTTCAGGCCATGGCGATCAGTCTACGGTCGCGCGAAACAGGTATGAATTGTATGAATTTTGCTCATTTTAGTAATAAGATGCTTGCCGCTCTTGCGCTGGCTTTGACAGGTGCAATGGCACAGGCCGAGACCTTTTCAGTTCAACTCGCAGGGCGCGATTTGGGTAGTTTGACCTATCAGGGCGGAGCCAGCCCCGCGCTGCAATCGAGCCTGAACAACACACCGCTTGGGGTGTTTAACGGCACGTTTACCGCCACCTCCGAGTCCACGTCTGCGGGCCAGCAGTATCGTGGCATCAGCCAATCTTCGCGCAAGAACCGCGATATCAGTGTCCTGTTTTCGGAGGGGCGGGCCATTGACACCGTCATCACCCCAACCAGCGAAATGACACCTCTGTCCAACGTGGCAGCCGTGCCTGTCGGGGTCATTGATCCAGTGGGGGCCCTTGGCCAGTTTGTCGGTGCCAAAGGGTGCCCCGCAGCGTTCCGTTTTTACGATGGCAGGCGCGCGATATTGTTGCAGCCCGTCGGGCAAGCAGAGGTCGCGGGCCAGCTGGTCTGCGACATGAGCTACCGCGTGTCCGACGGCCCCGGCCATCTGTCACCGCTTTATATCAAGTCGATATCGGTCAATCTGGTATATGATCTGGCGGGCGGTCAAAGTCTGCGTAAACTTGTGCTGTCGGCGGCGGGCTTTGACCTGTTGCTGATGCGTCAGGGTTAAAGCGCCGCAAGCCGCCCGATCAATTCTCCGACGCCGCTGCGGTCGATATTCGCAAAGGCGATCCGCAGATGGTTGGCCCCGCCCGGCACCTCATCAGGCATGAACATCGACGCGGGCAGCAACAGCACGCCCGCGTCGAGCACGAGTTTTGGCGCGAGCTCATTGGACGGCAAGCCGAACGGGTGCTGCACATAGGCGAAGTAGGCGCCGCAGCCTTTGAGCGTCCAGCCTTTCGCGGCAAGTGGTGCGAAGTTTTCTTCGATAGCGGCACGGCGATCAAGGATTTCCAAGCGTTCCCCTGCCAGCCATTCGCCCAAATTCTGCATCCCCCAAAGCGCGGCTCTTTGGCCGATTTGGTTGGGGCAGATGGTGACGGAATCAAGGAACTTTTCGACCTCTGCGAGCCGTCCTTCGGAGGCGATCATCGCGCCGACGCGGTGGCCTGTCAGGCGGTAAGCCTTTGAGAAGGAGTAGAGATGAATAAGAGTGTCAGCCCAGTCAGGGTCTTGGAAAAGGCTGTGCGGCGCGCCTGTTCGACTGTCGAAGTCGCGGTAAGTTTCATCGACGATCAGGGCGATTTTGCGCGATTTGCACAGCTCATAAAAGGCTTGCAGCGTGCTGGACGGGTATTCGACGCCAGCGGGGTCATTGGGGCTGACCAATGCGATGGCGCGGGTGCGCGGCGTGATCAGCGCTGCGGCCTGTTCAGGGGCGGGGATCAGGCTTGGACCTGCGTCCAGTGGCACGGTTTTCACGCCCGCCATATCCAGCCACATGCAGTGGTTGAAATAGTAGGGGACGGGCACGATGACTTCGGAGCCTTCATCGCAAAGCGTGGCGATGGCGGCGGCGAAAGCTTGGTTGCAGCCTGAGGTGATGGCCACCTGAGAGTCGCTGATCGGGGCACCGTAAGATTTGGTCCAGCGCGCGGCCATCTCTGCCCTGAGGGCGGGCAGGCCGAGTACAGGGCCATAGAGATGGGCGCCGGGGTCATTGAGCACGATCTCGGCGATGGCCTCGCGGAAGATCAGCGGGGGCGGATCAACGGGGGCGGCTTGGCTGACGTTCAAAAGAGGGCGACCGTCGGGGTGGATCACGCCATCGAGCCAACGGCGGGCTTCCATAACTGGCGGGGCGAAGGTTTGGCTCGTGCGGGTCATTTCGTTGCCCTTTGATGGGCTTTCCATTCGCGCCAAATCAGCCAGATCACAAAGATGTCGATGACGCTCAACACAATCATCATGATATCGCCGGTATGTGCAAACTTATTGAATTGGTAAGCGATAAATCCGACTAATGCCAAGAGCGAGACAGAATAAGCCCAGCGAAATTCTGCAAGAAGGGCCAACACGAGGCTGAGGTTCAGCCCGCCGTGGATTAGCAGATAGATGGTATAGAAGGTTTCATTTGCGATATGGGGCGTGGCGGCCGCTGATTGCGCCCATTTCGCCATGAAGTCATTGGGGTCTTCGACCAGCTCAAACTGTGCCAAGCGGAGAACCAGCCCGTTGAGGGTGCCGCTAGGGGTGAATGCAAGCGCGAGACCGCCGATGATTTGCCCCAGCCCCAACAGGCCCTTGCCGATCATGGAGACAAGAAAGCTCAGGTGCGCCCATTTGCTGGCGGCTTGCGGCGCATTCTGTGCAGACATGAAGAGCCTAGTCTTTCCCGCGGTATGGTTCGACATATTGCAGTGCCATATCCCATGGGAAGAAGATCCATGTGTCTTGGCTCACGCCGGTGATGAAAGTATGCACCATCGGCTCACCTTGCGGCTTGGCATAGACCGTGGCGCAATGGGCGTTGGGATACATTTTGCGCACAACTTCGAGGGTTTTGCCGCTGTCGACCAGATCGTCGATGATCAGGATACCTGTGCCGTCGCCCATGATCTTGGGGTCTGGATATTTCAGCACTTCGGCCTCGCGACGCTCGTCCGCCTTACCTCCGCTGGAGTGATAGGATTTGACGGAGATTGTATCGACAGTCCGGATATCCAGTTCACGCGCCACAATCATCGCAGGCGCCATGCCGCCACGGGTGATCGCGACCACGGCCTTCCAGCCGCCGTCGATCGGCCCTTTGCCATCAAGACGCCACGCAAGTGCGCGGCTGTCGCGGTGGATTTGATCCCAAGAGATGTGAAAGCCTTTTTCGTGGGGCAGGCGGTCTGTCATGGCAGTGGTCCTTAGGTGGCGACGATTTTCAGTCCGAGCAAGGCCAAGAGCCCGCCGAAAGTATTGTCGATGATGGTTTTGAGGGAGAGATAGGCCGCGCGGGATTTCTCTAGCGAGAAGATGCGGGCGACGAAGGTATTCCAGAGCGCTTCGTTCAGAAAGACCACGATAAGCAATGCACCGTAAACCCAAACTGGTGTGCTTGGTGGCACTGTGCCGATGAAAATTGCCGAGAACAACACAGCGGGTTTCGGATTGGCCAGTTGGGTATAAAGCCCAAGGCGGAAGGCGCTGGCGGCAGAGCGGGGCGGCTTGCCCGATTGCGCGGTAATTAGCGGCTTATCCGCATCGCGCCACAGGTTGTAGGCCATCCACATGAGGTAGGCCGCGCCGCCGATTTTGAGCGCCCAAAGCAGGCTAGGGGCGGGGGCAAAGACGATCCCAAGGCCAAAGAGCGCGGCGGCGGCCCAGACGACGGCACCTGCGCCGATGCCCATTGCAAGGAATGCGCCTGTGCGCAGCCCTTCGGTCACGCCCGTTCGGGCGGCCATGATCACGGCAGGGCTAGGGCTGATGGCGGCGAGCAGATGCAGAAAAGCGACAGCGAAGAAGCCTGCAAGGGTCATGATGCGCCCTCAGACGGTTGAAATATCAGGCGCGTCGACGGCTTTCATACCGACAACGTGGTAGCCGCTGTCAACGTGGTGGACCTCGCCTGTCACGCCGCTGCTCAGATCGGACAGCAGATATAGCGCGGAGCGGCCGACGTCTTCGATGGTGACGGTGCGGCGCAGCGGAGAGTTCAACTCGTTCCATTTCAGGATGTAGCGGAAATCGCCGATACCGGAGGCCGCGAGTGTTTTGATGGGCCCTGCGGAGATGGCGTTGACGCGGATGCCGTCTTTGCCAAGGTCTTCGGCCATGTAGCGCACAGAGGCCTCAAGGGCCGCTTTGCAAACGCCCATGACGTTATAGTGCGGCATGACGCGTTCGGCACCGTAATATGTGAGCGTAAGGCAGGCGCCGCCTTCGTTCATCATTTTGGTCGCGCGGGCGACAACAGCGGTGAAGGAATAAACCGAAATATCCATCGAAGTCAGGAAGTTCTGGCGCGATGTGTCTACATAGCGGCCGCGCAATTCGTTTTTGTCCGAAAAGCCGATGGCGTGCACGATGAAGTCGAGCTTGCCCCACTTGGCCTCTAGGTCTGCGAAGAGTTTATCGACGCTATCCATGTCCGACACGTCGCAAGGCAAGACAGTGTCAGAGCCAAGAGAGGCGGCAAGCGGGTCGACGCGTTTCTTGAGCGCATCACCTTGATAGGAGAAGGCAAGCTCTGCGCCTGCATCGGCCAGAGATTTCGCGATCCCCCAAGCGATGGATTTGTCGTTGGCTAACCCCATAATCAGGCCGCGTTTGCCCTGCATCAGATTGGATGTCATTATTCCCTGCTCCCGCATTGGTCATTTGTTGAGATCGGTTTAGGTGATTGACAGCGCCACGACAAGACTTGAGCGTGGAATGGAAACCAAAGAGGGCTGGACCATGAGTGACCGCACAGGAATTTTCGCAGGCGACGATCCGTTTGAGATTGCGCAGCGCTGGCTGGACGAGGCGACGCAGAGCGAACCCAACGACCCCAATGCGATCGCGCTTTCAACCGTTGACGCAGACGGGATGCCAAATGCGCGCATGGTGCTGCTCAAAGACATCGAGCCCGACGCCTTTGTCTTTTACACGAATTATGAAAGCGCAAAGGGCCAAGAGATTATGCAAAGCGGCAAGGCGGCATTTGTGTTGCATTGGAAGTCGCTGCGTCGCCAAATTCGCGTGCGTGGCACCGTCACGCAAGAAAACGGCCCGCAAGCGGATGCCTACTTTGCCTCCAGATCGCTCAAAAGCCGATTGGGCGCACATGCCTCGGCCCAGTCACGGCCTCTGGATGGGTGTGCCAGCCTTTTGGCGAGGGTTGCCGGCTTGAGCTTGAGCCTTGGCGCACATCCGCCGCGCCCTGATTATTGGGGTGGTTTCAGAATTTCGCCCGTCGAAATCGAATTCTGGGCTGATGGCCCCTTCCGGTTGCACGACCGGTTTCAGTGGCGGCGTTCTACGCCTGAAGGACCTTGGTCAATCCAGCGTTTGAACCCATAAATTTCACGCTTCGTGAATTCTAAGGCTTGAATCTGCTGGCATAATCTGTTCGTCATCGTATAGAGCAGAGCAATAAGAACGATCTTATTCGAGCAGATCGAAGGTACTGTAAGTTATGACGACGCAAGACGACGATACGCCGACCCTCACCATGAGTGGGGTGGTAAAGTGGTTCGATCCCGGCAAAGGGTTCGGCTTCGTCGTGTGCGACGCGGGCGGCCCTGACATTTTGCTGCACGCGAATGTGTTACGCAACTTCGGGCAGGGATCGGTCGTTGATGGATCCAGCATCACGATGGAAGTTCAGCGTTCTGAACGCGGCATGCAGGCGATATCCATTCTTACGTTGACGCCACCAAGCGACCCCAACAGTGGCCCTGCTTTGCGCGATATGGCCGAATTTACGCCTGATCAGATTGCAGCTCAACCGGTTCTGCCAGCCCGAATCAAATGGTTCGATAAGGGCAAGGGCTTCGGGTTTGCGAATGTGTTTGGGGACCCTGCTGACGTATTTTTGCACGTCGAAGTCTTGCGCCGCTGCGGATTATCGGATTTGCAGGCAGGTGAGGCGATCGGCCTGCGCTTGATTGACGGAAATCGTGGTCGCATGGCCGTGGATGTCGTCAGCTGGGAAACCGTTTCGAAATGAAAACTCTGATTTTGGCAACTTTGCTCGCCGTCACCTCGACGGCGGCTGTTGCGCTGTGCTCTGAAGATCGTGTCACGGTGATGGGGAGCTTCGGGCAAGCCCACTTTGCCGTCACTGTTGCCGATGACAATCAAGAACGCGCGCGCGGGTTGATGGAGGTCGCAGAAATGCCGACTATGGCGGGGATGCTCTTTGTCTATGACGCGCCGCAGCATGCGACGTTCTGGATGAAAAATACGCTGATCGGTTTGGACATGATTTTCGCGGCGCCGGACGGCACGATTCTGACGATTCACCAAAATGCGATTCCCATGGATGAGACTGCCATTGATGGCGGGCAGGGCGTGAAATACGTTCTCGAGATCAATGGCGGCCTGTCCAAGCGTTTAGGCGTCAGAATTGGCGATATTTTGCAGCATCCTGCGATCGTTGAGGACGCAAAATCGCCTTGTGAATAAAATGTCGATTTAGGGGTTTTCAAATCGTTTTGCTGACAGTAGATAGGCGCCAGTCGGGGCGTAGCGCAGCCTGGTAGCGCATCTGTTTTGGGAACAGAGGGTCGAAGGTTCGAATCCTTTCGCCCCGACCATTACCACCGCAAACGCGGATGGGGACGAAAACCAGCCTTCGGGCTGGTTTTTTCGTTTCGGGGCCTCGGGCTAAGGTGTCACAGTTTTGCACAGATCCCAGTTTTGAGGGTGGGACCTGATTCTACGGTGGATAACTTCGCGCGATGGATGAGCCTTTTGGCCTAAGTTGCCTGTTTCTTTGCGTTTCTGGAAATGCTGGCCGCGTTAACGAATTGTGGACAACTCGGTGGGTGAATCACATGTGTTATTCGCCTCACAACATCTGGTGTCAGGTCAACAATTTTAATCAACAATCTAGGTTAAAAATCCGTTGACGGTCTGGGGGTCAATGCGTCAGTTAGTGCAAGTCGGACAAAGCAACACTAAATGTAGTGTCCGCGCAGTGACGGATCGGAGGGTAGGCATTTCGCTACTTCTGACGATTTCTAGGGGCTGGTCGACAGAAGTTGACATAATTCACCTCACGCTGCGCGCCTTGTTTTCGGCGCTCGCAGTATCCTCCAAAGAGGGTGCTTATATATTTGAGGTCGCAACGTCGGCCCCACAGGATAGAGGCAGACGACTATGAAAATCGAACGCAATTTCACAAATGCTGGCAAAGATGCCTATGCAGCGCTCGCATTTAAGACAACGACATCGGAAATTCGTAATCCCGATGGCACGATTGTTTTCAAGCTTGATAATTGTGAAATTCCGCAAGATTGGAGCCAGGTTGCCTCCGATGTCATCGCCCAGAAATATTTCCGTAAGGCGGGTGTGCCTTCTGAAATGAAGAAGGTGAAAGAAAAGGGTGTGCCCGAGTTTTTGTGGCGCTCGGTCCCTGTTGAGGGTGCTACATTTGGTGGTGAGACCTCTGCCAAGCAGGTGTTTGACCGTTTGGCCGGCGCTTGGGCCTATTGGGGCTGGAAGGGCGGCTATTTCACCTCCGAGGAAGACGCCCGCACCTATTTCGACGAAATGCGCTATATGTTGGCGACACAGCGCGCCGCACCGAACAGCCCGCAGTGGTTTAACACAGGCTTGCACTGGGCGTATGGCATTGATGGTCCTGCGCAGGGGCACCATTATGTGGACTATCAGACAGGCAAATTGACGGCCTCTAAATCCTCATACGAGCACCCACAGCCTCACGCATGTTTCATTCAGTCGGTATCCGACGATCTGGTGAATGACGGCGGGATCATGGATCTTTGGGTCCGCGAGGCGCGTTTGTTCAAATATGGCTCTGGGACTGGGACGAACTTTTCCAGCCTGCGCGCTGCGGGCGAGAGCTTGTCGGGCGGCGGCAAATCCTCTGGCCTGATGGGGTTCCTCAAGATCGGTGATCGTGCTGCTGGCGCGATCAAGTCGGGCGGCACAACGCGCCGTGCGGCCAAGATGGTGATCGTCGATGCCGACCACCCTGATATCGAAGAATTCATCAACTGGAAGGTGCTCGAAGAGCAGAAAGTGGCGTCTATCGTTGCTGGCTCCAAGATGCACGAACGTCACCTCAATGCGATCTTTGCTGCGATCAAGGCATGGGACGGCGCGGTCAATGACGCCTATGACACCAAGGTGAACAACGGCTTGCAAGATGCTGTTCGGGCAGCGAAAAAAGCCTGCATCCCCGAGACATATGTGAAGCGTGTTCTGGATTATGCCAAGCAGGGCCATACTTCGATCGAGTTCCCGACATATGACACCGATTGGGATTCGGAGGCCTATTCAAGCGTGTCTGGCCAGAACTCTAACAACTCGATCCGCGTCACTGATGCCTTCCTCAAGGCCGTCGAGAACGATGAAGACTGGAAGCTGATCAACCGCAAGAACGGGGAGGTCGCCAAGATCATTCGCGCCCGTGATTTGTGGGAAACAGTCGGCCACGCCGCTTGGGCCTGTGCCGATCCGGGCATTCAGTATCACGATACGGTCAACGCGTGGCACACCTGCCCCGAAGACGGCGCCATCCGTGGCTCGAACCCCTGTTCCGAGTATATGTTCCTTGATGACACGGCCTGTAACCTTGCCTCGATGAACCTGCTGACCTTCTATAAGGACGGCGAGTTTCAAGTCGAAGACTACATGCATGCGACCCGTCTTTGGACAGTAACGCTTGAGATTTCCGTGATGATGGCGCAGTTCCCGTCTAAGGCGATTGCGCAGCGGTCCTATGATTTCCGCACGCTGGGTCTGGGCTATGCCAACATTGGCGGTTTGCTGATGAACATGGGCTTTGGTTACGACAGCGACGAGGGCCGCGCGATGGGCGCTGCCCTTACGGCGATCATGACGGGCGTTTCCTATGCGACATCTGCCGAGATGGCGGGCGAGCTGGGGGCCTTTGCTGGCTACAAGAAGAACGAGGCGCATATGCTGCGCGTCATTCGCAACCACCGCAACGCGGCCCTTGGTATGAAGGACGGCTATGAGGGCTTGGACGTAAAGCCTGTGCCGCTGGATCACGCCAATTGCCCTGACATCCGTCTCGCCGAGATTGCCGTCTCCGCTTGGGACGAGGCGCTGGAGCTGGGTGAAAAGAACGGTTTCCGCAACGCGCAAGTCTCGGTGATTGCGCCCACAGGCACCATCGGTCTGGTCATGGATTGTGACACCACTGGGATCGAGCCTGACTTTGCGCTGGTGAAGTTCAAGAAGCTGGCCGGCGGCGGTTACTTCAAGATCATCAACCAGTCGGTGCCTGCTGCGCTGGAAAAGCTGGGCTATGGCTCGGCTCAAATCGAAGAGATCATCGCTTACGCGGTGGGTCACGGGTCCATCGGGCAGGCGCCAGCGATCAATACAACATCGCTGATCGGCCATGGCTTTGGTCAGGCCGAGTTGGACAAGATCGAGGGTTCGCTGAAAGCCGCATTCGACATCCGCTTTGTGTTCAACCAGTGGACGCTGGGCGAGGAGTTCTGCACCAAGACGCTGGGGATTCCTGCGCTCAAGCTGAACGATCCAACCTTTGATCTGCTGCGCCACCTCGGGTTCTCCAAGCAGGACATCGAGGCTGCCAACGACCACGTTTGTGGGACAATGACACTTGAAGGTGCGCCGCACCTGAAGGAAGAGCACTACTCTGTGTTTGATTGTGCCAATGCTTGCGGCAAAAAAGGTACGCGTTATCTGAGCGTTGACAGCCATATCTATATGATGGCCGCAGCCCAGTCGTTTATCTCCGGCGCGATCTCCAAGACGATCAACATGCCAAATGATGCCACCATCGAAGACTGCCAGAAGGCTTACGAGCTGTCGTGGTCCTTGGGTGTGAAGGCCAATGCGCTTTACCGCGATGGCTCGAAGTTGTCTCAACCATTGGCAGCGTCCTTGGTTGAGGACGACGACGATGCGGCTGAAATTCTTGAAAGCGGCAACCAGCACGAAAAGGCCAAGGTTCTGGCCGAAAAGATCGTCGAGAAGATCATCATCAAGGAAATCCGCAACCGCGAGCGCGAGAAGATGCCGCAGCGCCGTAAGGGCTATACCCAAAAGGCAATTGTTGGCGGCCATAAGGTCTACTTGCGCACGGGCGAATACGAGGGCGGCAAGCTTGGTGAAATCTTCATAGACATGCACAAAGAGGGCGCTGGCTTCCGCGCGATGATGAACAACTTCGCGATCGCCGTGTCGGTGGGCCTGCAATACGGCGTGCCACTGGAAGAGTTCGTCGACGCCTTCACATTCACCAAGTTCGAGCCCGCGGGCATGGTTCAGGGCAACGACAGCATCAAGAACGCAACGTCAATCCTCGACTATATTTTCCGCGAGTTGGCTGTGTCTTACCTCGACCGCACCGATCTGGCGCATGTGAAGCCGGAGGGCGCTGCCTTCGATGATATCGGGCTTGGCGAGATGGAAGGGGTGTCCAACATCAAGTCACCCTCCGAGGCCGCAGCGAACAAGTCGCTCGAAGTGCTGCGTCAGATCAGCTCCACAGGCTATCTGCGCAAGCGGATGCCACATGAGTTGACCCTGTTACAGGGCGGCATAAACGTCAACTTGGACAGCGCTTTGGACGCGGTTGTGGGCAACACGGCAGTTGCGGTGAAACCCGAAACGTCGCTGTCGTCCGGCACAACCACATCCACAGGCATCTCTGCCCGCGACAAGGCAAAGATGCAGGGCTACGAGGGTGATCCTTGCGGCGAATGCGGTAACTACACGCTGGTGCGCAACGGCACCTGCATGAAGTGCAACACATGCGGCGGGACGTCTGGGTGTAGCTAAGAATTGGGCGCGGTTGTCCCTGCGGGCATAGTTCCTCCCAATTTGGGCAAAGGTTCTCCCATCTGGGGGGTAAAGTTTCTCCCAATCGGGTGAAACACTATAGAAACAAGGATCCGGGGCGGGTGCGCTCGCCCTCGGTGCAGATCAGGCCACAGGCATAAAAACACGAGCGGTATAATCACGAGCCTGATCAGCAAAACTATCGGGGTCCCTTCGGGGGCCCCTTTTTTGACGTTTGCACGGTTTGAAAGAGTTCGATTGGTCAACAGGGCGGATTGGTCCATGATTGCTCAACTGGCACCGGTCGACCACGAGGCGCGGACGCGTGGTATGGATGAGCCAATACATATTTGAAACCATCGAGGAGGCACAGGATCAGGCAACGGAATGGCTCTGGACTTACAACAATGAGCGGCCCAACATGGGCATCGGCGGCATCACACCCGCTATGAAACTGAAAGCAGCCGCCTGAATTCTATGGCTGGACCCCATTAAAAATGGGGGGATTACCACATCAACGACACCGCACAACCGATTGGCTGGAAAGCTGGACTTGTGTTCTTCCCCTCTCATCGAAACTGCGTTTCGACTGCCGGGCAGTGTACGAATCTAAATCTCATGGCTTTAGACCCGCAAAGAACTGGGTGGCCTTTTTTAAGATGTCCCTCTCCTCCTTGAGAAGACGGTTCTCGCGCCGAAGCCGGTCATTCTCTTGGGCGAGGCTTAAATCCTCTTTCGACACCACATCAGTGTCTCGATGCTGGGTGATCCATTTGTTTAGCGTCGACACCCGGATCATCAGCCACCTGCTTACGCGTCAGCCCGCTGGCAAGCGCAATCCGCACCGTATCTTGGCGGAATTCGTCCGTCCGTTTCTGTCCCATAGTAAGTCTCCTTTGCTGCAGTAAATGCTATCAAAGGAGCGGCATCAAACCGCGACAGGGCCACTTTGGACCCATAGGCGCTGACGCAAGACAGATTTCGTTTGATATTGTGAATATTTACTGGCAAGTGGCATGAAACATTTTCTGGAAATATAGTGGGACTCAAATGCAAGTAAGTGTTCGTGACAATAACGTGGATCAGGCGCTTCGTGCGCTCAAGAAAAAGCTGCAGCGCGAAGGTGTGTTCCGCGAAATGAGGCTCAAAGAGCATTTTGAAAAGCCGTCCGTTCGGAAAGCTCGCGAGAAAAAAGAAGCCGTAAGCCGTCAGCGCAAGCTGGCACGTAAAAAGGCCGAACGTGAAGGTTGAAGCCAAACTGGCGTGCATCCATCAGGTGGTCCAGTTTGATCGTTCGTGCATGGTCGGTCTTTGGTCTATTGGCATTGTTCTTTCTGGCGCCGGTGCGCGGTAGCGTATTCTTGCCTGATTAAACACATCATGTTTAGCGACCAAGCCGTCGTGCGCCACAAGCCGCGTCTTCTGAGCGATAACGGCTCCTGCTACATCTCGGGTGATTTAGCTGAATGGCTGGAGGATCAGAAGATGGACCATGTTCGCGGAGCGCCATTCCACCCGCAAACCCAAGGCAAAATCGAACGCTGGCATCAGACCATGAAGAACAGGGTTCTGCTGGAGAACTACTACCTACCCGGTGATCTCGAACGCCAGATCGGCGCATTCATCGAGTATTACAACAATCAGCGTTACCACGAGAGCCTGAACAACGTCACACCCGCAGACGTCTACTTCGGAC
>JAQXBV010000091.1 GCA_029252195.1 Yoonia sp. | reverse complement strand
TCAGATCCACAAACCGGTCAATCGAACGTAGCAGGTGATCTTGGGGCACATGATCGTCGACCGAGAACTCATAAAACAACGCGCCCTGCGCCTCTTGCTTTGGCCCCAACATCGTCAATACCCCGCGTTTACAGGTAAATTGAATCAGTGATAGCACTTCAAATCAACAAGAGTTTTTCAACAAAATAAGCCCTTGTGATCGCAACGGCTTCCGGCCCCCAAACGGACATTCAAGTTCTACTGCCCTTTTTTGATAGCGTTTTTGATCACTGGCGCAACGGTTTCGAGAGAAACTCCCCTTATTTTGCAATATGGCGACTCCAGCCAATCAGAAACGCGTCGTTGACCTTTGCTGGCGTTGCAGCCACGACAGCAAAGCGCGATGTTGTCTTCTGTAATGATCGAGGCGTCATTGATTACGTGCTCCCAACTTGATTGGGATCTCGCCGCACCCTCGGACTGGGTAAACTCGTTCCCGCAGTAAACAAAGACCACATCACGCTCGCGCACTTTTACCTCAAGCCAATACGGAATCTTCCATTTGTTCGCCATCGAGGTTGCTTACCTTTCAATAGAAATTACTGCACGAATGGGGCCCCACCAATCTGCCGTCTAACCTGCACTTAAGTTACTGTAATTTAATGATATATACCCCATAGGCAGGAAATCCAACGTCACTATTGGAAAGCTTATGCTGTGACTGCTGGAAAAGTTATGCTGTGTTCAACAAACAGGCAAGTAGTGGCGATCCCGGGAGGAATCGAACCCCCAACCCCCTGCTTAGAAGGCAGGTGCTCTATCCGGTTGAGCTACGGGACCGGAACTGCTTATTTGCGGCGCATTGGCCGCGCTGGCAAGTGGTTTTGTTAAGATCGCGGGAAATTATGCGGCGGGATCCGCCAACCCGCGGTCACGCAGCTTGCACTTCGGCCAAGATTGCGCCCGCCGCTTGAAACGACGCGAGCCGTTTGGCAGGATCGTGGATCATGCCCGTCACGATCAATTCGTCAGGCTGATAGCGGGCGATAATCTTGGACAGTTGATCTTTGACGGTGGCTTTTGATCCGACGGCTGCGACGGACATGGCCTGTGCGACCTGTGCCAGAACCTCCGCGGGCACATGCGCTGTAATATCGTCAACGGGCAATGGCAGTTTTCCGGGCTTGCCGGTCCGCAACCGCGCGAAGGCCAAAATCTGGGATGTCCGCAGATAGTGGGCTTCTTCATCGGTTTCCCCGACACAGACCCCTGCGGCAACCATTGTATAGGGCGCGGCCAGATGCATCGAAGGTCTGAAGCTGCGGCGATAGATATCAAGGGCCTGTTCCAGCATCGCAGGGGCGAAATGCGAGGCGAAAGCATAGGGCAAGCCCATATAGGCCGCCAGTTGCGCGCCATAGAGGCTCGACCCGAGAATCCAGACCGGCACATGGGTGCCCTCCCCCGGGATTGCACGCACAGGCGCGCCCTGCTCCGCAGCCCCCAGATAACCGATGAGCTCTTGCACATCTTGCGGAAAGCTATCCTCAGGGGCCATGTGACGGCGCAATGCCCTTGCGGTCGCCATATCCGAACCCGGTGCCCGCCCAAGCCCCAGATCGATCCGGTTGGGATAAAGTGTCGCCAAAGTGCCAAAGGTTTCTGCAATCACAAGGGGGGCGTGGTTGGGCAGCATAATCCCGCCCGCGCCGACGCGGATTGACTTGGTCGCGCCTGCTACATGGCCAATGACCACAGGCGTGGCAGCGCTCGCGATGCCGGGCATATTGTGATGCTCGGCCAGCCAAAACCGGTGATAGCCTGCCGTCTCGGCCATTTGTGCCAATACAACCGTTGCGGCAAGCGCATCTGCCGCCGTCTGCCCTTGTGCGATTGGGGACAGATCGAGGATCGCATAGTTTTTCATACCAGAAGACTCCGTTTGATCCTACCTAAGCGCGACGGGCCGAGATGCAAGCCGTCTAGTCGTTATCGGAGTTTCCGGCCCCTGCCCCCAAGAGCCGCGATTGCTCGGTGGCGGGGGCATAGGTGCGATGGGCGAAGTCATTAAGTTGCGCCCAAACCGCAGCACTTGCGCTGCCCCGTACTTGCGGCTTGCGACCACTGCTGGCGGGGCGCTCTGCATGCGAAAACGTCACCGTCTCGGCGATCTCGGCACCACATTGGTCTTTGGAGTCCATCAGCCAGATCTGCTGGCCGTCAGACATCACAGCGAGGTCATCCCAAGACAGCATGACCACCTGCTGCAAACGCGTGGCGACCTGTGCGGCAAATGGCAGGAGCAAGACGGGATAAACCACATGAGACAATACCAAAGCGGTCTCGCCCTCTCGCAGTTGCGCGCAGTCGCTCAGGGCCGCGCCGCTCAGCAACGGACACAGTCTGCCCGCGCTTGCAGACCACGGGCCAGTCAATGACATCGGGGCAAAGTCGGCATCGCGCATATCGTCATGTAACGCGAGCACTTGGGCAAAGGGTGCAACGCTGGGCAGGTCGAAAGAGGCAAGCCAGCGCACGGCCTTTGCTGCGTCCTCGGCAATCCCCCACGACAAACCCACGCCGCGCGCCGCGCGCTTGCACAGCGCCTCGATTTCATTGAGCGAATACGTCACGCCAGCACCCCGTTTGCCGGAGGGTAAGGCCAGTCATCGGCTCTCATCCGTGCCAGCTCTTCGGGATAAGGCGCATTGCCAAACAGGCAGACCCGCACCCACCGATCCGAGCGCGGATCAAAATGCGTCGCCCCGAAAAATGACAGTTTGCAGCGCAGCATGTCAATCGGCAGCAAATCAAAGGCAATCGTATTGTCGCGGATCTCGGCATAGGGCGCGCGGGCAACGATCTGGGCCCGTCTCACGCTATGGCGATGTTCGGGATGCTTGAGAAGGAAGGCTGCCACCGTCTCGTTTGCGTCCCATGCATCCAGCGCCTTACGCAACCGGACCGCATCACGGGCGGGCGCGAGGGGCTGTTCATAGTCGGCCAAGGGTTCTGCAAAGCGTTCGCCCAAGCGCGGCTCCAATTTCTCTTCGGAGACATACCAAAGGCGCGCAACATTGGGCGCGGCCTCCCAATCCAAATCCATCGCCCAGCCATAGCAGCGGTCCAGAACGGCGCGCAGCGCATCCAGCCGCATTGTGCCCTCGATATAAAAATCCGCCGCATCCGTGTCAGACATTTGCGCGGCCAACGGGTCGACCAAGGCGCCGTAAGGTTCAAACATCAGTGACGCAAGGCACTCTTGTGCCTCAACGCCCAAGGTCTGCTCAGCCCAAGTAAACAAGCGCTGCCAAGGCTGATCGTTGCTCAAATCGGCAGATGCCACATGCGCCTTCAAACGGTCCAAGTCAGCGCGCAAAACCGCGAGCTTTTCCACTTGGATCGGATGTGCGGACTGCCAGCAATCGGCGGAAATGATCGCCCGCGCCAGCACATCGCGAAACACGGCAACCTCTGCTGCGGTTGCGGCGGGCAAGCTTCTGACCCGCGCCAAGGCCTCTTCCCGCGCCGCAATCCAGTTGTTGAACAACTTGGGATGGTTGAGCAAAAACGGCGCCATCCCGAGCCCTGTCGAATTTCCGACCCCCAACAGCCGCGCGATGTCCGGCGCAAGGCAGGTCGCCCGCGCGCCCCCGCGCAGATTTGCGAGGTGCTGCGCCAAGTCCCGCACGAAGGCGCGGGTCAAATAGACCGACAGCATTTCCACCTGAAAAGGTGCCACAAACTCCGGCCTGTCCGCCAAAAGCTCGCGGTCGGCAGCCCCCAATTTGCCCGATCCGTAAACGGCCGTCGTGCGCATCAGATAGCCCACGTCTTTGATCTCTTGCACATCAGGTTGCCGGCCCTCTGCCAGCCGCGACACCACATGCTCCCAAAGCCGCACAGACCGGTTGGCCCGCGACACCGATAGCTCCTTTTCGGTCACGCGCCCCGCCTCTTGCAGCGGGATATTCTGGCGAAGCCGCGCGATATCGGCGCCGCTTGGCATCCCGTCAAACAGCGTAAACGTGCAATCCCACGCGTCTGCAATCACCCGATCAGAGCGCTTTTCGGCAGGCAGATCATGGGCGAAGGCCACCAACGCATACACGCGTGTTGGCGTTTGGGCGCAAAGCACCGCATGGCCCACACCCTGCGCATCAATCTCAAAAACAGGGGTCGAAAAGCTCCAGTTTTCCTGCACCATCCGCCGCGTCAGAATGCGCATGAACGACAACCGCGACTGATGAAACGAGCCCAATCGCGCAAGACGCATGACCTGTGCGGGGTCGCGACGAGGGATCTGCGTTTGCACATGGGTTGTCATAATAGCTTACCTCTGCGGTGTAAAATTCGCGGCATAGAACCGATGCCAATTGTCGCCCATAATGCCCGCGACCTCAGTGGCATTCATGCCCACGGCACGGAGCCCGCTTTCGATATTATCAAAGTCGCGATTGTCACCAAACCAGCTTGGCATCGGCGGAAACCCTGCGTCGCTTGCCGAGCCTTCGCCATAGTCGATCTCTTTGCTCCAACGCCCGACGCGCATCCATTCCACAATGCTGTCAGGCTGGTCTTGGCAAAGGTCGGTGCCGATCCCCAGATGCGCGGTGCCGAATTTGTCTGCCGTGCGCGCGATCATCTCGCAAAAACTTTCCAGCGTGCACGCAGATTTGTCCTTAAGGTGATGCGGATAGACCGAAAAGCCGAGCATCCCGCCGTTTTGCGTCACCGCGCGGATCACATCATCCTTCTTGTTGCGCAGCGCAGGCGACCACACATAGGGGTTGGCATGGGTGATCGCGATGGGGCGTTGCGAGAGGTCCGCCGCCTCGATCGTGGAGCGGTCCGCAGAGTGGCTCATGTCGATCACAAGGCCCACGCGGTTCATCTCTTTGATCACCTGTTTGCCCATGCGGGTGATGCCGGTATCTTCGGCTTCGTAACAGCCTGTGGCCAGCAAAGACTGGTTATTATAGGTCAACTGCATGAAGCGCGCGCCAAGCGTATGCACGATTTCAACAAGACCGATATCGTCCTCAATCGGGCTAGGATTTTGGAAGCCGAGGAAGATCGCGGTCTTGCCCTCGGCCTTGGCACAATCCACATCAGAGGCCCAAAGCCCCTTCATGATCAGGTCGGGATATTGCTCGAACCAACGGTTCCAGCGCTCGAAATTCAGTACGGTCTCACGGAAATTCTCGTGGTAGGCGATGGTGACGTGAACAGCATCCACGCCGCCCTCGCGCATCTGCCGAAAGATTTTTTCCGACCAATTGGCGTATTGAAGATTGTCGATCCGCATCACTTTGGCATGCCTGAAGAGATGTAGGAGGTCTTCACGATAGTATAGAACTCTGCCGCCGCTTTGCCCTGCTCACGAGGGCCATAAGAGCTATCGCCGCGCCCGCCGAATGGGACGTGGTAATCGGTGCCAGCGGTCGGCAGGTTAACCATCACGCAGCCTGTTCTGGCGTTGCGGCGGAAGTGGGTTGCGCGCGCAAGGTTCGTTGTCACAATCCCCGATGTCAGGCCAAAATTGGTGTCATTGACCACATTCAGAGCCTCTTCATAACCGTCCACTTTGATCACGGAGGCCAACGGCGCGAACATTTCTTCGCGGTTGATGCGCATGTTATTGTTGGTGCCGACAAACACGCCGGGGCTCATGTAATACCCTTTGGTAGGCATCTCCAGACGCTGACCGCCGCAAGCCAGCTCCGCGCCCTCTTTTGCCGCCAGATCAACGTAAGCAAGGTTCTCGTTCAACTGCTGTTCAGACACCACAGGCCCGATCTGCGTGCCCGCTTCAAGCGCATGGCCGACCTTCATGGCCTTCGCGCCTGCGACCAGTTTCTCGACGAATTGATCATGCACCGCCTGATGCACCACAAGACGCGACGAGGCCGTGCATTTCTGACCGGACCCACCAAATGCACCGCCAAGTGCCAGCGTGACCGCCAGATCAATGTCCGCGTCATCCATCACGGCAAGTGCGTTCTTTGATCCCATTTCCATCTGCACGCGGGTCAGGTTGCCAATGGCCGCCGCCGCAATGCCTTTGCCCACGGGCACAGAGCCAGTGAAGCTGATGGCGTTGACCTTCGGGCTTTCGACCAGTCGCTGCCCAATCGTGCTCCCTGCGCCTATCAAGAGCGAAACAAGACCCTTTGGGATGTCTTGCCGTGCGATGATCTCGACCAAGGCAACGGCAGAGGCTGGCGTCACATTCGCAGGTTTCCATACAACCGCATTGCCATAGCAAAGCGCAGGCGCAATTTTCCAAGAGGCGGTCGCGGTCGGGAAGTTCCACGGCGAGATGACGGCAACCACGCCAACCGCTTCGCGGCGCACGTCGATCTCGATGCCGTCGCGCACGGAATCGGCGGTCTCGCCCATCTGGCGCAGGGTCTCTGCGGCGTAATAGGTGAAGAACTGGCCAGCGCGGTAAACCTCGCCCTTGCCCTCGGCCATTGGCTTGCCCTCTTCGCGGGCGAGCAATGTGCCCAGCTCCTCGGCGCGAGCCATCATCTCGGTGCCGATCGCCATCAGCACGTTGTATTTGCGTTCGATCCCGTAAGCGGCCCAAGCGGTCTGTGCGATGCGGGCCTGATCCAAGGTCGCCTCAAGCTGGTCGGGCGTGGCCTGCGCATACATCCCGATCAAGTCGCTAAGATCGGAGGGGTTACGGTTTTCGATCTCAGAGCCGCCAGCGACCCATTCCCCTGCAATAAAGTTCAAATTCGTTTGTGACATAGTATTTCCTTCGGTTTGGTGACGCAGGGGCGCGTTGATTGAGACAATAGCGCAATCGAGATGTGAAAGCATTCCTAATGCGCTGAACCCTATTTCAGATTTTCTGAATTTCCCGCACCGTTTGCAGGATAAGGTCTTTAAGATCGCGGGCCACGGGCAAGAGCAATGCCTCGGGCTGTGACACCATATGAACGATGCGGCGGGCGGTGCTGTCGATCAATGGCAAAAACGCCAGATCATTTTGCAGATCGGTCACCACGCGCTCTGGCAACACGGTGATCCCGACGCCTTCGCGTACCAGCCCCAATAGCGAGGCCGTATTATGGACCATCAGCCGTGAGGCCGTCAGGATCGGCGCAAAGTCGGGGTCGGTGATCAGATGGCACAACCCATTGGCAATAAAGACATGCGCGTGCATATCGCGCCACGTCAATTGATCCCAATCACGCGCCAGAGGATGATCCTTGCGGCAGATGACACCAAAGGCATCTTGGAAAAGCTCGACCCGCATCATGCCGTCGATCTCGTTCAAAGTACCAATGCCAATGTCAGCGCGTTCCTGAACGAGGGCCGTGGTAATCGCGGCGGATTCCATATCCCGCAGATCGATTTGCACCTTCGGGTGGAGCCTTGCGAAGTGGTAGATAATTGGCGGCAATATCGTCGCTGCAATCGAGGGGGTCACGGCCAAGCGCAGAAAGCCGACCTCGGATCGGGCCAGCCCTTCGATCACACTGACGGTATTTTCAAAATGGGCAACTTCACGACGGGATTGGGCGAAAATCATTTCGCCTATGGGTGTTAGCTTTGCTTTTCGCGCAGTCTCGAAGAGTGGCACGCCGATGTGGTCCTCAAATTGTTTGAGCATCATCGACACGGCAGAGGGCGTGCGGCCAAGCGCCGAAGCGGCCTCTGCAAGACTGCCGTTTTGCGCAACGACCGCAAAACATTTAAGCATCTCGATTTTGATCGCCAATTTCAGCCCCTCTGAAATTCCAAGGCTCACAACCTAGCCCAGGCAGGACGCTGTGTCGATGCGCAATTATGGCCCTGTCGCCCGCGTGAATTTACATCGGCACCTGAAACGACGCCTTGATCCGGTCCATCACGACGGTTGTCTTGAATCCTTTGATATCAGGGTTGTTGTAAAAAAAATCGCGAGTGAAGGATTCGTAATCGGGCATATCCTTCGCGCTGACGATCAGCACAAAATCGGTGTCGCCAGTCACATAATAGGCGCTCATGACCTCGTCGCGCTCACGCACCGCGCGCTTGAACCTGTCGATGATATCGGAACGCTCGCGGGCCAGCTCGACTGCGACGAGCATCGTCAGGGGGCGGTCCGCGGCCTTAGGGGAGACGATCGAGATATCCGCCTCAATCACCTTGTCCGCGCGCAGTTTGTGAACCCTGCGCTGGACAGACGTCGGCGAAAGGCCGACCAGATCGGAGAGTTGCGCACTGGTCAGTTGGTTATTGCGCTGCATGTATTGCAGGATTTTCCTATCAAAGGCGTCGATCATGCCAAATTTCTCCGAAATTTGATTGGTTGCGCAGTTAATAATCGTGCTTGATAAGATAATCGCAGAAAAACCCAACCGCAGAAAGATACATTTGAGAAAACCTTCAATAGGACTTTCACATGACTGATCTTCCGTTTTCGCCTCAAGAATATGCCGCCCGCCTGACCAAGACCCGCGCTGAAATGGCCAAGCGTGGATTGGACGCGATCTTTGTCACCGACCCGTCAAATATGGCGTGGCTCACGGGTTATGACGGCTGGTCGTTTTATGTGCATCAAGGTGTGCTCTTGGGCATGGAGGGCGAGCCTGTCTGGTGGGGGCGCGCGATGGATGCGATGGGTGCGCAACGCACGACCTATTTGGCCCATGACAATATTGCGGGCTATGACGATACTTATGTCCAAAACCCCGCCAAGCATCCGATGGAAGACCTGTCGCGTCTGATTAAGGCGCGTGGATTGGGGGCAGCGCGGATCGGGTTTGAGTTGGATAACTACTATTTCACCGCCTCCGCCTATTTGTCGTTACAGGAAAACCTCCCCGATGCGGTCATTTCCAACACAACGGGCCTCGTGAACTGGCAGCGCGCTGTGAAATCGGAAACTGAAATCGACTACATGCGCCGCGCCGCCCGCATTGTGGAGCGGATGCACGCGGTGATCCGCGACAAGGCCGAAGTGGGCATGCCCAAGAATGCGCTGATCGCCGACATTTACCACGCCTCGGTTTTGGGCGCTGATGGCCATTGGGGGGATTACCCCGCGATAGTACCGATGGCCCCTTCCGGCGTCGATGCCACGGCGCCGCATTTGACGTGGGACGACGCCCCCATGAGGGAGAGCGAGAGCACGTTCTTCGAGATCGCGGGGGCCTACCGCCGCTATCAATGCCCACAGTCGCGCACGTTGTTTTTGGGCAAGCCGCCGCAGAAATATCTTGATGCGGAAAAGGCTGTACTGGAGGCCGTCGAGGCAGGCCTCGCGCAGGCAAAACCCGGAAACCTCTGCGAGGATATTGCAGGGGCATTCAACAGCACGCTCAACAAGCTGGGATTCCAGAAAGACAGCCGCTGCGGCTATGCGATTGGCCTGTCCTATCCGCCCGATTGGGGCGAGCGCACCATGTCTTTCCGCGCAGGCGACAAAACGGTCCTTGAAGCGGGGATGACGTTTCACTTTATGCCCGCCCTTTGGCTCGATGACGGTGGCTTGGAAATAACCGAGCCGATTGTGATCACCGAAACAGGTGTGGAATGCCTGTGCACGACGCCCCGCGCGCTTGTCGTAAAGGCGTAAGCGATGCGTACCAACCCGATTTCGCCGACAATCGATTTTGCGGCCCAAGGTGTGCAGCACGGCTACCTGCGTCTGCCCTATAGCCGCAATGACAGCGCATGGGGGTCGATCCAGATCCCTGTGACTCAGGTCAAGAACGGCGCAGGCCCTGTTGCCCTGCTGACGGGGGCTAATCACGGGGATGAATATGAAGGGCCGCTGGCCTTGGTCGCGTTGGCGGCCAACCTGCGGGCCGAGGATGTCAGCGGCACGGTCATCATCATTCCATTCATGAACTTTCCCGCATTTTTGGCGGGCACGAGGGTGTCCCCGCTTGACGACGTGAACATGAACCGCGCCTTTCCGGGCAAGCCGCACGGGACGCCAACCCAGAAGATTGCCGACTACTTTCAACGGGTTCTTTTGCCGATGGCCGATGTGGTTTTGGATTTCCACTCGGGGGGCAAGACGCTCGATTTTATCCCCTTTGCGGCCTCGCACGCGCTGGATGATCCCGAGCAGCAAGCCCGTTGTCGGGCCGCCCGCGATGCCTTTAACGCGCCGTTTAGCATCGAGATGCGTGAGATCGATACGCTTGGCATGTACGACGACGCGGTCGAGACGCAAGGCAAGACGTTTGTGACCACCGAACTGGGCGGCGGCGGCACAGCGTCGCCCTACACAGCCGAGATCGCCCGCAAGGGGGTGCGCAACCTGCTTATTCATGCAGGAATCCTGAAGGGTGCGCTTGAGATTGCACCAACCCGCATGTTGTCCCAAGACGACGACCGGTGCTTCCACTTTACCAACCACGGCGGGCTTGTCGATTTTGCCTTAGCGCTTGGTCAAACCGTAGCCAAGGGCGACCTGATCGCCCGCATTTGGGACAAGCAGCACACGGGGCTGCCTCCGCGCGAAACCTTTGCCCAGATGGACGGAATTCTAACCGCCCGTCACCATCCTGGATTGATCCAATCGGGGGACTGCCTCGCGGTTCTCGCCACTGAAACTTCTTCTCACTAGAAAGCCTTAACTTATGATCCGCAATGATGACCATCTAGCCCAATGGGACCGCGAGAACTTTTTCCATTCGTCCACCCATCTTGCCATGCATGCGCGTGGAGAGACGAAAACGCGGGTCATCTCGACAGCCTCTGGCGTATATATCGAAGACCGCGACGGGGTGAAATTGCTCGATGCATTTGCGGGGCTCTATTGCGTGAACGCAGGGTACGGGCGCAAAGAAGTCGCCGATGCGATTGCCAAACAGGCGCATGAACTGGCCTATTATCACTCTTATGTCGGACATGGCACAGAGGCCTCTATCACATTGGCCAAGATGATCATGGACCGCGCGCCCGCGCATATGTCGAAGGTCTACTTTGGCCTGTCGGGGTCGGATGCCAACGAGACGAACATCAAATTGATCTGGTATTACAACAACATAATCGGTCGCCCTGAAAAGAAAAAGATCATCTCGCGCTGGCGCGGGTATCATGGATCGGGGTTGATGACGGGGTCGCTTACGGGGCTGTCGTTATTCCACAATAAGTTCGACCTGCCCTTGAACAACGTGATCCATACAGAGGCCCCCTACTATTTCCGCCGTGCGGATCGGTCACAGACCGAAGAGCAATTCTCGGCCCAATGTGCCGCCGAGCTTGAGGCTCTGATCGCGCGCGAAGGGGCCGACACCATCGCGGCCTTCATCGGCGAGCCGGTTTTGGGCACCGGTGGCATTGTGCCGCCACCTGCGGGCTATTGGGCCGCAATTCAGGCGGTCTTGGATAAACATGATATCCTGCTGGTGGCCGATGAGGTTGTCACAGGTTTTGGCCGTTTGGGCACGATGTTCGGCTCCGAGCACTACGGGATAAAGCCCGACTTCATCTCGATCGCCAAGGGGCTCACCTCGGCCTACGCGCCGCTGTCCGGCTCGATCATCTCGGATCGGGTCTGGAAGGTACTGGAGCAAGGCACCGATGAGAACGGCCCGATCGGGCACGGCTGGACCTATTCGGCGCATCCGATTTGCGCGGCGGCGGGGGTGGCCAACCTCAAATTGATTGACGATCTGAACCTGATTGCGAATGGCAAAGAGGTCGGCGCTTACCTGAATGCGACGATGGCGGCGGCCCTTGCCGATCACGCAAACGTCGGCGATGTGCGCGGCGAAGGGTTGCTTTGCGCCGTGGAGTTTATGGAGGATAAAGCGGTGCATCGCTTCTTTGACCCTGCGCGCAAAATCGGGCCTGCGATCTCTGCGGCGATGCTGGAGCGCGGCGTGATTGCGCGGGCCATGCCGCAAGGTGATATCCT
Source organism: Yoonia sp. (assembly GCA_029252195.1). Classification (GTDB taxonomy): domain Bacteria; phylum Pseudomonadota; class Alphaproteobacteria; order Rhodobacterales; family Rhodobacteraceae; genus Yoonia. Next base: position 225 of record JAQXBV010000091.1, on the reverse strand, counting down.
TGGATTTGCCCCACCGTTCTGCATCACAAAAGCCGAGGTCGACACCGTGGTTGGCGTGACGATTGATGCCGTGAAAGCGGTGCTTGGCTAGGCCGGCACTGGACCCGTCCCCGGAATGAGGACGTTTCTTGCGCCTTCTTGGAAGTGTTTGAAGCTGTGTTTCCAGATGGCGTCGGGCCATCTGATTTCCATTTGGCCTAAGCGAGGTCGGTAGACGGCGGTGTA